>CAZBNS010000033.1:0-16378 GCA_964493475.1 uncultured Rhizobiaceae bacterium
TTATTCAAATTGTATATTACAATCTAAATGGTGCACTTCAAGGTAAAATTCACATAGGCGGGAAGTTCAAAAACAGTTAAGATCGCAGGTATAAGCTTTGCAATACCAGTTGAAACGGTAGATATTCAAACATTTGAAGGTGGAGAGTTTATAAAAGAATTTATAGAATATCCCGACCATACAGTTCCAAAAAAGACTTATCAAAATGGATATATAAAAGGACTTGTTGTAGACTTATCTGGACCAAAAGAGAAACAATTCAAAGGTCTACTTGGAAAAGAAAATCTTTCATTTGTTTATACTTCACCAGAAAAGACATATAGCGGAACTGGATATATTGTATTAAGTGGAGACAGCGGAAAAAAGCAAGGGGAGGCTCAAAGTTATAGCTTTGACTTGGTATGCCAGACAGGAAAATTAAGTATCAATTAAATTGTATTGACTTTAAAAAAACAATTTTTAATAATTGATTCTTTCAATAAAAAAATAATTATGGAAGAAAGTCAAATTAAATTACAAGCGAAAATGGATGATTTTAGTGATGATTCTGAAACCGAAATTGAATTTGAAGAACCAAGACAGCATCATCATAAAACAAGTGTTAGAAGTAGAATAGCAATGAGGCAAGAAGGAAAAACAATTCGTGAAATAAAAACAAAAAAAGAATCAGTTTTTTCTGAAAAGTTTAAATCACATGCGATAGCTGTTTCACAAAATTATCAATACATTTGTATATTTAGGGGTTTAAGATTTACACAAGAGTTTTTTGCTAATGAGGATCGTAGAAGGGTTTCTTTATTGACTGAACCATCAGCTGATATTGTTGGCAGAACAGAATATAGTTCAGTATGTTTTAGAAATGCTGGTTTTGAAGACGGAACAAGTCTTGGTAAATATATATCTGGAAGAATATCCGAAGAAGATAAACAAAAATTAATTGATGCAGAAACTCGTACAAGAAAATTAATTCAGTTCCTTTATAAAAAAACGGATTTAAAAACTAAGGTTAATTCAAGATATTTTTATGAATCTTTACTTTTTGCTTTGTTGAATATTAATACAAACATATATGCAACAATGGATTCTGTTATGAAAAATTTAACTGAGTATTTAAATAAAAGAAAAGTAAAACTTGGTCTAACAAATGAAGATATACAAACTATATCACAAGCATATGTAAAATTTACTAATGAAGAACGAAAATTTGATAGAAAAGCATTTATATCAACAACATTAAGAGAAGAAATAGCAATAGGTTATGCATTACCATATACTGAGGGAAGTGGCGAATCTGAAACTGTTAAAGGTTATAATCCAGAATATGGCACAACGGGTAAACCAAAACACAGACATGGTGGTATGGTTGAGGTTATATTATTTCCAGCCAGTGAATATATTGAAGAATGCAAAAAAACTGGAAAAATGACTAAAGATGGTAACACTTTTAAATTTGTTTCGCCAACTTTTACAGATGCTGATCCAACTTTAAAATTTGTTGATTTACATTATTCAAGATATTGTGGATTACTGAGACCAGATTCAAGAATTGTTGAGCAATTTGAAGCTAACTTTTTAAACACAATTGATGGAAAATATGTTGTAGCATCTTTTCCTGTATATTATCCAAATTTTAGTAAGGAATATGATTTAAAATACTTTTCAAGAACCTATGGTTTAAGTAAAGCCGAATATGATACTATAAAAGGTAAGTTAGCTACTGGTACTAAAAAAGATTATAATGAGGCTATGACTATTTTATCTGATGTTTTAAAAAAACATTACAAAATATTATTGGAAACTTTTGTAACCACTATAATGAATAATTATGAAGCTGATGGTAAAAAAGTTCAATTATTTAGAACACTACCAAAAATTAATGAAGCTGGAGAAATAACCTCAGAAAAATCTCTGCGTTCTTGTACAATACATCAAAGATTTACAAAAAAAGAACAAGACAAAAGTATAATGGAACAGGATAGAACTTTAAAAACATGCATAGCAATAAACACAAGTCCAAAAAAAGCTGGTAGTTATTTTGGAATTCCAAAAACTAGAACAATATAAATTATTAAAACCATTATAAAAAACAACATTCCATAAATAAAAATTATGGAATTTTTTATTATCAATAAACAAGGAAATAATTATGTCCGAAACTAAACTAGAAATCCTAATGACCGAAGAAGAAGCAAACAAATACTTAAACTCATTTAAAGAGAAAATGGGTTATAAAGATATATCAAGTATCATAAAACAACAGACAAATAATAGAAACAATAACCGTAGCAATAACAACAGCAATAGCAACACTATTAATGACACCGAAGAAGACCAAGAAGAACTAAAGAAATCAAAAATCATTAGATCTAAACTTATAGAAGGAATTAGAATAGGAATAATACTCTTTGATGAAGAGAATAAAGGTATTACTCAAAAACTATTATATCCTTATGATTACAACGGAATTAAAGTAGAAGAACTATGCTTTTTTAAAAAGCTTAAACTAAAAGATATTAAGAATATTACACAAGGCAAGGAAGCTGATGTTCTGATTAAGAATATAGCAACAATGACCAATGAGAAACAAGAAAAGATAGAAGAACTTGATACAAATGACTTTGATTATACAAGTAGCATATATGCTTTTTTACAAAAGAAGTAATTGCGAATGTTGAATATTATTCACAATTGCTTCTGTTAAATAATTATGAGATATTAAGTAATTTATTGAGTTTGGATATAAAGATTATTACGGAGTATGGAATAATCTGTGAAAAGTTTATAAAAGAACAAAATTAAAAAATGTTATTTAAATTTTGTTTAAATTTAATTAAACGCTCTCTAGTTATTATATTTTCAGAATTTAAATTTCCATAATTAGTAATTTCTCTGCCTGATAATTCTAAACTAATATAATAGATATTATCAATGTTTATAAAATCAATATTTTCTAGTAAAATCGCATCCATAGTATCATTAGAAATACATCCAAGATTCATTAAATAATCATCTAAAGTTAAATATACTCCGCGAAATGTCTCTTTATCGCTACATGTAGATAAAAAATTATACAATTCATCGGCTTTCAAACATAGAAAAAATTTAAAATTATTTTTAGTAAAATAATCTGTATTATTCTGGATATCTATTTTTTTACAAAAAATATTAATATTATTCTCATATCCATCTTTAATAGTTGCAATTATATCATTTTCCATTTTCTGTTCTGGTTTTTTAGAAAAATTTTACTTTATAACTATATAAAATGTCAATAATTATTTCCTTAATAAAAATTAGCTAATAATCATGTCCACCATCTACTCCATAGCCCTCAAGCTTTCCCTTGAGGGTGTTAATCAATTAAAACATAGCTTCTCTATTGCTACTCAAGAGATCAGAAAAGCCTCCTCTGGTATATCTGGAATCTTTTCTACATCAACTAAGCAACTAAAAGAACTTGCTAATACACAAATAGCTCAAGTAATAGGTATAGGTTCTGTAGTAGCTGGAATAAGATCTGCAGTAAAAACAGGAATGGAATTTGAAGATACATTCCTAAGAGCTACATCAAAGATAAAAGGTGGTGTAGCAAAGAATAGTTTAGAGTTTAAACAACTAGAACAACTAGTTTTAGATCTTGGAGCTAAAACAGAGTTCTCTACTACACAAGCAGGTCAAGGATTAGACTTCTGGGCAAAGGCTGGTAAGACTACAAATGAAATCATGACATTATTACCTAAGTCTCTTGATATGGCTACGGCAAGTGGATTGGATCTAGCAAGAGCTTCTGACATTATAAGTGATGCATTAGGTATATTTAACTTAAATAGTAGTGATATGAATCAACTTGCTGCTAATACAGACAGAATAATGGATACAATGTCAAAGACAGTTACAATGACTAATGTTAATATAGAAGAATTATTTGAAACAAGTAAAATAGCAGGTGGTATATTTACAACTGCAGGACAGAGTATAGAAACTTTCAACTCTGCTGTAGCTATCCTTGCAGATAACTCCGCAAGTACTTTACTAGAACCAAAAGGTTTGTATATAAACCATAAATCAGACCAAGCATTTGAACATGCAACTTCAGATTTTTTTCAGTAATAGTTCCAAATTTTTTTTCATCAAAATCATTGTCAAATTGAAATAATTCTCCTCTCTCGTTAACATATGTCGTACAACTATAAAACCTAGCTTTTCTATTAGTTTGACCTTCCATTAATTTTAAAATACCTTCAACACCTATTGTATCAAGTATATATCTAACATACGCACCAGGAAAATTATTTAAAGTTTCTATATAAAACCCACCATCTTCAACAAGCAATGGCTTTTTTAAAATTGAATAAGCTTGCAATGCTTTACTTTTTGAAACTTCTTTAACACTTGAGGCTTGTGGTTCTACAAGATCAAGCTTCTGTGATATTACTTTTACATCACTTAAACCATTAGTAGCTAAAACATTTTCCAAAGAAGAAATTTTACCTTTATTTGAAGTTATAAAATATATTTCCATGTGATTATTTTATATTATTTTTAAACCAGTTGACAAAATTCTTACACTAGTATTACTTTTTTACATTTTATGTTAAGTATATAATATTTGATTATTAACATAATCAAATATTATATGCTTAACTTTAAAAAGAAACTAAAAGTTAGCAATGCCTTAAAAAATTGGAAATTTTGACTTGCAAGGGAAATTGTTTAGAATAGCATTTAATAAAATAAATTCAAATAAAACATGAAAATTACAATTTTAGGTTCTGGTGGTGCTTATGGAACTCCAAAGGCATTAAACAGATATGGTGAGATAAATATAAATGATAAAAAGAATTTTGGAACAAGAAGTAGTTTGTTTTTAGAAGAATGTGATGAATCGCTTTTAATTGATTGTAGTCCTGATTTTAGAATGCAAACTTTACAAAACAATATATCAAAAATTAATACCATTTTTATTTCACATGATCATGCGGATCATATTATGGGTATTTGGGAATTAACAGATATAGCAAGTAAAATAAAAAGTGAAATAAAAATATGGGGAGAGAAAAGTGTTTTAGCTACTATAAAATCAAGATTTCCATTTATTTTTAAAGATGGATTTCATGAAATAGGAGAAGGTAAAATAACTCTAAATGAATTTGAACCATATAAAGAAAAAATGTTAGAATTTTCTAATTTTTCAATAATTCCTTTAATTTTTACTCATAAAGCAATAAGTTCATATGGATTTAAATATAAAAATTTTGTATTTACGCCAGATTTAAACGAAATACCGCAAGAAACAGAAAAGTATTTATATAATTTAGATCTATGGATTTTGGAAAATAATAATTTAATTTCAAAACTAAATGGGCACAGCCATATTGAGCAAAATTTAGAAAGAATACAAAAATATAAACCTAAAAAAGTAATTTTAAATCATTTATCTGAAAATATTGGTTATGAAAAAGTTAGTAAAATGTTGCCTGATAATGTTGAATTGGCATACGATGGCATGGTTGTTGAAATTTAATAATTAAAGATTTTAATTGTGAATTGTGAAAAATATCTATATTCAACATTTAATTATAGATATTTCGTAAAAGGGTTTATAAAAAATATCCAGAGACCACACTGTACATCAAACGGATATATTAACATCTTGTTGCAGAGTTATTCGGAGCAGAAGAAAAACTATTCAAAGGTCTATTAGGAAAAAAACCTTTTGTCGTTAATGATTTATGCGATGAAGACTATAATAAAATGTGTAATGAAAATGGTATATTTGACGAATTTAGAAAAAAAATATTTGAGGCATAATGGATAAAGTAGTTATATCAATAATTGGAACGACAACAGCCGGTAAAACAAGCTTGGTAAAACTACTTTTTGAATATCATTAGTCCCTATACTTGAAATACCGCCTGAATAAGACCCACCCCAGTGATATAGATTGCTAGTATTCTCTCGTGGTGTTGGGTCTCCGAATCCAACACCTGATGTTATCTCAAACTTAAACCAAAAAATAAATTAAGATTTGATATTTTAGGTGTTGGGTTCGGAGACCCAACACCACGAGAAATTTGTTGACATCTATCGCGGAATGGATACTATAAAACTAATAAGTACAGAATTAATACAAACAGGATTTAAGGATATTCAAATTTTTCCTACTAATACGGAAATTTATTTGTCAGCTATCGCTATCTAATATTATTAATGTTATATGATTAAAAAATGACTTTTGCAGAACAAGTATTACAATTTAATGACTACATATCACATCAATCGCTTGTTATACCTGCTGGATTTAAAATTATTAATCCATTTGTAGAGAATCAAAAAGAACAAGTTAAAAAAGTAACAAGCGCATTTTATCAAAAATACTATAATGATGCAAATTCTCGTCGCATAATACTTGGAAGTTCACCTGCACGACGAGGTACAGCTATTACAGGAGTTCCATTTGAAGACGCAAAACATCTTCAAAATGAAACAGGAATTTATATTGATAAATTTTTTATAAATCAATCTTCGTCTGGATTTCTATATGATGTTATTGAAAAATATGGTGGTTGCGAAAAATTTTATAGTGATTTTTATATGAACTTCGTCTGTCCTCTTGGTATAGTTAGAATAAATTCAAATAACAAATGGGTTAATTGTAATTATTATGAAGATAAAAAACTACAAGAAAATCTTTATCCTTTTATTATAAGTGCAATTGAAAAACAGATAGGTTTTGGAATTGATACTTCAGTATGCTACTGTATTGGGAGTGGAGAAAATTATGATTTTTTATCAAAAATAAATAAAGAATATAAATTTTTCAATACAATCATACCGCTAGAACATCCGCGTTTTATTATGCAATACAATTCAAATAAAAAGGACATTTTTATTGAAAAATACATTAACGCTTTTACAGTCAAAAAAAGTTAATAAAGAAAAAAGTAATATGATAGTTGTAAAAGATAAAGTATTAATAAATTTCAATACAAATGATGTTGGTATTTATAGTTTAAAAGATAGTACATTAAAACTATTAGGTAAAGAATATATTAATTTTGAAGAAAGTACTAATCAGAACACAATATTAGAAAAAACCAATAAATTTTTAGATACTTTAAAAAAATATACAGAAACAATTGATAATGAACATATTAGAATATATGCTACAGGAATCTTTCAAAAATTTACACAATCAGAAAAAGATAAATTTGTTAACTCTATTTTTGTGGATTATGGAATCTATTTCAATATAGTAGAACCTAGCTTAGAACAGTTTTATTTGGGAAAAAGCATTTCTATAGATGGGTCAAAAAATATTATGCAAGGACTACTTAGTCAAGAATTTAGAAATGTTGTTGTATGTGGTAGTTTTCAGCAATTTTTAAAAGATATAGAAGGTGTAATCGCAAATTTGCATAAACATAATATTAGGGTATTAAGCCCTCAATCAACAAGAATTAAGCCAGAAACTATAGGAACTAACTTTATCCTTTTTGATTATCAAGATTGTGTTAAAAACGAACGCGACACTTGGAGGCACAAGTTTGAGCATATGGATAAATTTAGACAATCCGATGCTCTTATTGTATGCGATCCAAATGGCGTTGTTGGAAAAGGTACTATATTTGAATTTGGTTTTATGGTAGCCAGTTCCAAAAGAATAATATTTACAGAGAAACCTAAAGATTTATCAGTTTTCTTTCCTTATGAAGTTGGATTAAATTTTTAAAATTTATAGTTCAGATGTTGTAGTTATATAATAACAGAATGTAATTAAAAATTAAAATAAAACATAAGCTATTCAATTACTAAATTTGTATTAACCGCGACTAAACAATGTATTTTATCAATATTATATAGCAAGGTAATTTGTTGTTTTTATAATATTACTTTAAAGTTTTATAAAATAATTGCTCAATAAGAAATACTTAAACTTTCCTAAAGTCGTTATTTAAAGTGAGCAAAGTTATAAAATATATGTTTTTACCTCCACCACTAATTCAAAAACTAACAAATTTTCACAAAAAAAATTTTTTAAATTTTCCTAAAATTGTTGCTATGCTTGAAAAAATTAATAAAAGTGTGTGTCTTATTCTATCGCTTCAAGCGAGTTTAAGTTTGTATTTTGTTATTGAAATTACTTAAATTAAAATTTATATATTAATTCTCTTAATAATTTCCTCTGCGAGTTTCATATATGCGATTGAGCCTTGGCAGTTTGGATCGTAAAGTATTGCTGGCATTCCGTGAGATGATGATTCGGATAATTTTATGTTTCTTGGTATGATTGTTTTATATACCATTTCGCCTAGACAGCTTCTGACGTCTTGTTCAACTTGCTCTGTTAGTTTGTTTCTTCGGTCGTACATGGTTAAAATGATGCCGTTGATATTTAATGTTGGATTAAAGTTTTCCTTTATTCTATTTGCTGTGTCAAGTAAATTTGATAGTCCTTCTAGTGCAAAAAATTCACATTGAAGTGGTATTAATATTGTTGTGGAGGCGACTAAGGCGTTTATTGTTAATAATCCTAAAGATGGAGGGCAGTCTATTAAGATGAAATCGTATGTATCTTTAATGGACGAAATGTTGTCTTTTAGTTTGAATTCTCTATCTTTTGCTTGAGCTAAATCCACTTCGGTGCTTGCTAAGTCCATTGTGCTTGGGATTATGTCTAGAAGTGGTATTTTTGTTTTATAAATTAATTCGTTTATTGATGTTTTGTTTACAAATAGGTTGTATATATTGCATCTTTCTTTTTCTTCTATTGGAATATCAAGTCCGCTGCTTGCGTTTCCTTGTGGATCAAAATCAATTACTAGAACTTTCTTTTTTAAAGCTACAAGAACTGCGGCAAGATTTATAACTGTGGTTGTTTTGCCAACTCCACCTTTTTGATTTACTATAGAAATTATTTTTGATGCCATTATATCATTGAATTATTGAATATACATAGCAATTCTCTGCCATTTCTTAATGCGAATTGAATGCCTACTGTATTGATGGCTACGTAATTTCCATCTATATAGTAATTTAATTTTGTTTCGTTTCCGTATATATCTACAAGGCTAAATTCTGGAACAATCAAGTTGTTATTTGGAAATTGAAAATATGTTATTTTTCCGTCATCAAATACTTTTACTGGAACTATGCTTTTTGCATTGCCGGCCATTGTGTAATTGAAATTTATAATATCGCCTCTTTCAATATTTGTGAGGGCAAAACCGTCTTTTACGCTAATTGTATCTGAGTTGTTGCCATTAACTTTCATGGTTGGTTTTTTTAAGTTGCCATCTGGATAAAAAAATCTTATTGAGTAGATTAAATTTTCATTTGCTTTTTCGTCATAAGGTAAGCCAGTTATTTCAAATTGATATGTTCTTTTTGTTGTGATTATAGTCATATTTGTTGTGATATCAACTTGAATTGGTCTTATAAATATTCTTTTATTTATGGGTGTTATTTTCCAAGGGTAAGCCTCTCCAAGTGAAATAATTTCAATTTCTTCATCAGGAGCAAATTCTATAAAAGATTGAAATCCATAATGAAACTTTAATTGGAATACTTCATTGGGATTGTAAACTATTGTTCTAATTCTGGAGTCTGTAGTCAATGGAATTTCCTCATTAGACAGTGCATTGTTATAAAAATTTATAAAAATGCAAAAAAATAAAATTGGTATAATTTTCTTTATCATCTTCCTTCCTCGCTGCCACTGACAAGTTCTTGATCGACTACATATTTTGTCACTTGAAAACCTAGTGGATTAATATATCTTTCTTCGGCCGATAATTTAATATCCGTAAATCTAAATTCAATATCAGCGATCATGTCTCTATTGTTTGTAAATTCTCTAACAGTTCCAATATTTCTTAATCTAAATCTAACTATTGCTGTATTGGGAGTAGGAAAACCTATTGATTTGAGAGCGACCTCAATCATACCTCTATTGCCAATTAATGCAGCTGGACTTTTTTCATTTTTTGGATTAATTCCTCTTTGAATTTGTCTAAATACTATTGGTGAAGAAAATAGCATAATTTTTCTATAGTCATCTTTGAAAGTTCCAGGATTATAACCTTCTACAGCCTTAACAAAAGAGAATAAAAAATATCTTTTTAATGTTATATCTGCTGTGAAACTACTTTGATTTAATTGCTCAACAACAGTTGGAACGCCTGTTTTTTCTTCGACTTCAATAACATACGGAACTAAAGATTTTGAAGCCATCATTTGTTTGACAAATACAACAGCTATTAAAACGGAACAAATGGCAAAAAACGATATAAAAAAGAGTATGTTTCTCTGAAAAGTAACTATTTGATACTTACTGGAATACCAACTTTTTAATTTTAATTTAGGTTCTTTTGCCATTGTTTTATAAATCAATCAATATTGTAAATATATCATATATAATTTTTATTATCAAGAAAATCAGTTATGCTAGTTGCTGTTTCCTAGACCTTGAAAAATTATTACACTATTAAATTTTTTAACAAATATTATCATTAAATCACCTTTGATTCCTTTTGACTGTTCGTTTATATCAAATAATGCCAGTTTATTTTCTGCTTCAAAAATATCATATACACTGCCTGTATCTATATAAAAGAAATAATTTTTTCCTAATTTAGTTCCAGGATATGTTTCATCTATTGTTATATTGCTTAATGAAGTTAAATTGCCTCCACTTGGAGCTTTTGACTCAAAATTAATAAACCCTGTAGCAGATAAATGTTTAAAAAACTCGTAAGACTCTTGTTCGAAGTATGGAGTACTGCTATTTTTATTACCTATTATTCCATCATTATTACCAGCATCACCTGCTGTTAATCCACCAAGTCCATTAATTGCAACTTTTGAGCTATCACCGGGAATTTCACCATGTTTTTCAATAAAAGCGGCAGTTGCTGTTTTAAAATTTGCTATTTCGCTAATTAATGCATTAACTTTTGCTGATTTTATTAAACTTGCGCCATACACAATTGCTGCTACCAAAAAAGATATAACAACCAAAACTATTGATAATTCTATTAATGAAAAAGCTTTATTTTTAGATATTTTAACCATATTAATATAATAAATTTACTTATTTTTAAAATAAGACAAAAGAAAATAATATTCAAGCTTTTTGAGTTAATTTTTATAATTTTAGTATTTTGAAGTTGATATTTATTTTAATTTTTTTATCATTTCTAAAAGTATAATATAAATTATAAAATAATGAAAAAAAAATATTATCCAGATGTGGATCAAAATCTTAATTTTCCTGCCATGGAAGAAAATATATTAGAATTTTGGAACAAAAATAATATTTTTAAAAAATCAATTGACATTAGAAAAGAAGGCGAAGAATTTGTATTTTATGACGGACCTCCTTTTGCTAGCGGTCTGCCTCATCATGGACATATGCTGGCTGGATATATAAAAGACTCTTTTGCAAGATATCAAACAATGAAAGGCAAAAAAGTTGAAAGGATGTTTGGTTGGGATTGTCATGGCCTTCCTGCTGAAATGGGCGTTGAAAAAGAAAGCGGAATTAGTGGAAGAAAAGCAATTGAAGATTATGGAATTGATAAATTTAATGATTTGTGTAGAGCTTCTGTTTTAAGGTATGTAAAAGAATGGAAGCATTATGTAAATAGATCTGGAAGGTGGGTTGATTTTGATAATGGCTACAAAACTATGGACTTAAACTACATGGAAAGTGTAATTTGGGTATTCAAACAACTATATGACAAAGGTTTATTGTATGAGGATTATAGGGTAATGCCTTATTCATGGACGTGTCAAACACCAGTATCAAATGCTGAAACAAAACAAGATAATTCATATAGAGAAAAGGCGGATAAAGCCATAACTGTTAAATTTAAGTTAAAAGAAGTTTCAAAAGTTTTAGAACAATATAAAGACAAAAATATTTACATTCTTGCGTGGACAACTACGCCTTGGACGCTTCCTTCAAATTTAGCTTTAACTGTGAGTAAAGATATTGATTATGTTCTTTTCAAAAAAGATGATGAATACTATATAATAGGCAAGCCTTTAATGTCAAAATACAAAAAAGAATTTGCTATTGATGATAAAGGGAATTTTGATATCGTTTTGGAGTTTAAAGGCGCAGACTTGCTGGCTTTGCACTATGAACCATTATTGCCTTATTTATTAAGCCTAAAAGAAGTCAAAGAGTGCGATAAATGTTTCTCTATTTTGCATGGTGATTTTATTACGACAACTGACGGAACTGGCATAGTTCATACCGCACCGGGTTTTGGTGAAGATGATAATGTTGTCTGCAAGGCTGTTGGAATACCAACTATATGTCCTGTTGATGATGCTGGCAAATTCACAAGTCCTATTGACGAATTTGCGGGAATGCAAGTTTTCGAAACAAACGATCCAATTATCATAAAGCTAAAAAATGAAAATAAATGGGTAAAAACCGAGCAATATTTACATAATTACCCGCATTGCTGGAGAACCGACGCTCCCTTGATTTACAGAGCTTTATCATCTTGGTATGTAAATGTTGAAGCTATTAAAGACAAAATGATTAAAAACAATCAGCAAATTAACTGGATTCCCAGCCATTTAAAAGACGGAAGGTTTGGAAAATGGCTAGAGGGAGCAAGAGACTGGTCTATAACAAGAAACAGATTTTGGGGCTGTCCTGTTCCAGTATGGAAAAGCGATAATCCAAAATATCCAAGAATTGATGTCTATGGCTCCATTGCTGATATGGAAAAAGATTTCGGCGTAAAAATAACAGATTTACACAGGCCATTTGTCGACAAATTAACCAGAAAAAATCCTGACGATCCAACTGGAAAATCAATGATGGTTAGGGTATCTGATGTTTTAGATTGCTGGTTTGAAAGCGGTTCCATGCCTTATGCGCAGCATCATTATCCATTTGAAAATAAAGAATGGTTTGAAAAACATTTTCCCGCTGATTTTATTACAGAAGGCGACGGACAATTAAGAGGCTGGTTTTATGTTTTGTTAATATTATCAACCGCTTTATTTGATAAGCCATGCTTCAAAAATGTTATATCCTATGGAATTGCTGTTGACGAAACAGGCAAAAAATTATCAAAGAGATTAAGAAATTATGTGGATCCACTTGATGGCTTTAATCTTTATGGCTCCGATTCTTTAAGATGGGTTATGATGAAATCCCCAGCATTAAAAGGTGAAGAAATAAGGCTTGACAAAGACGGAAAAGATGTAAAAGAAACTTTAAGAATGACAGTAAAACCGATTATAAATTCATATAATTTCTTCTGCATGTATGCAAATAGTGATGGAGTTAAAGCTGAAGAAATTACAAAATCTACAAACTCAATGGATATTTACATTCTTTCAAAAATGAAACAAGCCATTGAAAATATTAAAATGGCTATGGATGATTACGCTCCCGCAATAGCCTGCAAAGAAATTGAAGATTTTTTTGAAGTTTTAAACAACTGGTATATTAGACGAAATAAAAATAGATTTTGGAAATCGGAACATGATAATGATAAGATTGAAGCATATAATACACTATATACGGTCTTGATAAATATGATGAAAGCTGTGGCTCCATTATTGCCATTTACTGCTGAATATGTGTGGAGAGGGTTGAATAATAATATTCAATAGGGCGTGTTAAGATAAGCTTTATAGCTTCACTTTATCTTAATTGTATCGGCTTTGTGTAATTGTTGTAGTTCGTTGCAACTGTTCCGTAGTTCAGTTTATGAGTTATTTTGTAGCTCCCCTTTGTCAACTCCGTTGACATTTCCCCTCAAGGAGGGGAAAGATTGTTCTGGCTTGTTGAGCTATTTTTTCTTAACCACCGCTCAAAATCTTTCCCCTCCTTGAGGGCGAAGTGCGAAGCCGAGCCGATGACTGCTTGCAGGCAATCGGCAGCCTGTCGTTCGGCGAAGCTCTGACGAAGTCAAATGTCCGAAGGACAAAGGGGAGCTACAAATACATTATTCCTTTAAGAATTATATTTTTTGTAATAATATATAACAAGAATAGAAAAAATATAATTACTCCCTTAGCAACTGAATAAACGTCTCTTTATCTTCATTACTTTGATCCAAAGCTTTTTTATAAGAAAATAAACAATCCACTATATCTCTATAACTTCCTTTCTTGCAATTTTCGACTTCAATCCTGTTTAGTCTATGAAGCGGCAATGTTTCTTGATTACATTCCGGCTTTTTGCAACAGCCTGACAATATTAGAATTAATTGGCCTATTAAGACAATCATCATCAACATTTTCAAGCTGTCTTTGGTATTCTTTAAGTTCTTCATTTCTTATTTTTAACTCCTCATTTCTGTTTTTTAAATCCATCATGTATATGTGATTTTTTTCAAAGATTGAATTAAGTTGGTTATCTTTTATTTTTAAGTCTTTATTAAGTGTTTTGAGTTTTTCGTTTAAATGAAAAATATATAAAAAAAATAGCAATAAAATTAGTAAGGAAATTAGTTTATTTTTCATAATTTTTTTATAAATTATGAAATAATCGTTTTTGCAGCGGAAGTATTTAAAAAATATTTTAAGGCTTTTAACAGTCTTTTTTCTTTGCTCTTTTAATATTTTTTGTCATTATTGTAAGTTATTTTGTAGCTCCCCTTTGTCGCTCTGCGACATTTCCCCTCCTTGAGGGCGAAGTGCCAAGCCGAGCCGATGACTGCTTGCAGGCAATCGGCAGCCTGTCGTTCGGCGAAGCTCTGACGAAGTCAAATGTCCGAAGGACAAAGGGGAGCTATTTATAATTATGCTAAAAAGTCTATAAGCACATAATTATCCATACTTTAGAATTTTTTTCTTGCTTTTAAAAAATCAAATCATATAATAATAATTGTATTTGCTTAAATATAACCGTTTACTCTATCGATCTAGCTAGAGGTTTGGGTTTTCATCTAATACCTAATCTGGTAATTTGAAGTTTTTGGCAATACTCTGTTTGTTTAATTTTAAATATTAATTTGTTATTTATGCTTTTTTAGCATGAATTTTGCATATACGGTAAAAAAAATGATTAAAAATATCAATGAAATAAAAACTATTCCATTTTTGTGGAGGTTTTTAAAAAAATATAAATGGAACTTGCTTATTGCGCTATCTTTGATTATGTTTGGAGATCAAATGATGGTTATTGGTTCCAATTTGGTTATAAAAAATTTTATAAATAAGTTTGTGGAAGGTCAATTAACCACAAATGGAGCTATAACTCTGGGAATTATATATGCTGTTCTTGATAGCTTAACTATGTTTTTTGTAGTTTTAAAAAGAAAAATACATTTTCCCACAATGTTTAAACTCAAAGAAGATTTAAGAAATTTTATTTTCCAACACTCTCTGAAACAATCTAATTCATTTTTTAATGAAAATTTTGTGGGTAGCTTAAACTCAAAAATAAGCGATGTTGCAACTGGAGTTGAAAAAATTATGGAAAAAATATTTGATATAGTTTCAAATTTTTTAGTATTTTTTGTAATGAGTATATTATTTTTTAGAATATACTGGGTTTTGGGCGCTGTATTCTTTTCCTTATTTTTACTTTATCTGATTATTTTCTACTTTATTTCTATAAGAATAGAAAAAGCTTCAGAGGAAACTTCAAAAAAAGAAAATGAGTGCTCTGGAAAAATAATTGATTGTTTCACCAATATTTTGAATATTAAAATCTTTTCAACAGATATAATTGAAAAATCAAATATAAAAAAGCAGACATTAATTATATTAAAAAATAAGGGCAAAGTTGAATTTTTAAAAGGTGGATTAGACCTTTTAAACGCTAGTTTTAGAATTATTTTAATCAGCATTGTATTTTTTATAAGCCTTTATCTTCTAATGAATAAAAAAATAGCTGTGGGAGATATGGTGGTTAATTTAAATATGACAAATATAATATTCTGGTGGCTGAACTGGGCTGTATTTTGTCTCACGGATTCAATAGATACCTATGGAAAAATCAACCAAGCAGTTCAAACTTTATTTATTAATCCGGAAATTCTTGATGCTAAAGAAGCTAAAAAGTTAGTTGTGAGTAGGGCGGAGATAAATTTTTCCAATGTTAACTTTAAATATAAGCCCACTCTTCCTTATGTTTTTGAAAATTTAAATTTAAAAATTAATTCTCATCAAAAGATGGGTTTAGTAGGCTTTACTGGCAGTGGAAAATCTAGCTTAATAAGCTTGTTATTAAGGTTTTATGACGTTAACTCCGGTAAGATATTAATTGACAATCAGGATATTAAAACTGGAATAACCCAGCAATCCCTTCGCCGCAGCATCTCCTACATTCCTCAAGACCCTATCCTCTTTCACAGAACAATTCGTGAGAACATAGCATATGGAAAACCCAATGCCA
>CAZBNS010000034.1:0-16068 GCA_964493475.1 uncultured Rhizobiaceae bacterium
CGTGCTTTTGTCAACAACTTTGTCTCAAAATCTAGCCTGGTAATGACAAGACTGCAGAGAGAGGAGGCTTCGTTTGTTAACAAAATCTAGCCTGGTAATGACAGAATTGGAGACGGGGTTGGGATTTATGACAGAGCCAAAATTAATTAAAATTGCATAAAAATAATGCCAAGACTTAAAAATATATTATTGTGATATGAAATATCGCATTTATTTTCTAATATAAAAAAGGTTCCCTTAGGAACCTCTATAAGCCACACTGACTAGAAATTACATCTCAAAATCAGTTTCGCCTTCAAATGCTTTCCAATATAATTCTTCAAGCTCAGAAATTAAAGGATATCTTGGATTAGCGCCCGTGCATTGATCATCAAATGCTTCTTCTGCCAAGCCATTAGCTAATTCTTTCTTTAAATCTTCTTTTTTGATACCGGCTTCTTTCATAGAAAGCTTAATGCCAATAGAAGCTTTTAAGTCTTGAATTGCTTTGATTAGATTGTTTAATTTCTCATCATCATTCTTTCCGCCCAACTCTAAAGCGTCAGCTATTTCAGCATATTTGTGTTTTGTATTAGGATATTTATACTGAGCAAATGCTGCTTGCTTTACAGGTTTTTCGGATGCGTTAAATCTCATGATTTGGCATAAAACATAAGCGTTTGCGATACCATGAGGAACATGGAAGTGAGCACCTAACTTGTGAGCCATTGAGTGAGAGATACCCAAGAATGCGTTAGCAAAAGCCATACCGGCTATTGTTGCTGCATAGTGAACCTGCTCTCTATCATACTCGGTTCCTTCATTAACAGATTTAGCCAAATGCTTGAATAATAATTTTAAAGCTTCTAGTGCTAAACCGTTGGTGAATGGGCTTGCCATAATTGAACCGTAAGATTCAACAGCATGGCTAACAGCGTCAATACCGGATGCGGCAGCTAGTCCTTTTGGCATTGTCATAATGAAATCTGTGTCTACAATTGCCATTTTTGGAACGAAAGCATAATCTGCCAATGGGTATTTAACACCTGTTGAATCATCTGTAATAACTGCAAAAGGGGTTACCTCAGAACCTGTTCCAGATGTTGTAGGAATACAAACCAAATCAGCTTTTGTTCCTAAGTCTGGCAATGTGAAAATCCTCTTTCTAATATCCATAAATCTCATTGCAACATCAGAGAAAGCTATTTGTGGTTGCTCGTACATCATCCAAACGACCTTTGCAGCGTCAATTGGCGAACCGCCACCCATTGCTATAATTAGATCTGGCTCAAAGTTTCTAACAACTGTTATAGCTCTGTTAACCATTGATAAATTTGGATCTGGTTCAACATCAGAAAAAATTGTGTATTTTATTCCCATTTTTTCCAATTCATCGGTCACTTTTTTAGTTATTCCTAATTGAAATAAAATTTTATCGGTAATAATTACAGCTTTTTTCTTGTCTTTTAACTCAGCCAAAGCTAATTTAGTCGCACCTTTTTTGAAATAAATTTTTGGTGGAATTTTAAACCATAGCATATTTTCTTCTCTCATAGCAACCGTCTTTATATTTAATAAATGTTTTACGCCTACATTTTCACTTACTGAGTTCTTTCCCCAAGAACCGCAGCCAAGTGTTAATGAAGGAACTAAAGTAAAGTTGAATACATCGCCAATACCACCAAATGAAGAAGGGGTATTGATTAAAACTCTTCCAGTATTCATTATATTGCTAAAGTAATCAATTCTATCTTGAATTTGTTGATTAGTATAAAGAATGCAAGTATGTCCTGCGCCGCCTAGATTTACTAAATCATGAGCTTTTTTCACTGCGTCTTCAAAATTTTCAGCTTTATAAAATCCCAAGATTGGTGATAATTTTTCCTTAGCAAAACCTTCGTTTAATGAAATTTCTTTTGCTTCGCCAATTAATACTTTTGTATGCGCTGGAACTTTTAATCCTGCCATTTCCGCAATTTTGCAAGCAGATTGTCCAACCATATCAGCATTTAACTTGCCACCAGGAAACATAAATGCTTCCATTTTAGTTTTTTCAGCAGGTTTTAAGAAATAGGAGCCTCTTCTTTCAAACTCTTTCTTTACTTCATCGTATTTGCTTTCAACAACCACTACAGATTGCTCGGAAGCACAAATCATACCATTATCAAAAGTTTTACTCAAAATGATTGAAGATACAGCCATTTCAATATTTGCAGTTTCATCAATTACAGCTGGAGAATTTCCCGCACCAACACCGAGTGCTGGTTTTCCACAACTATAAGCAGCTTTAACCATTCCCGGACCACCAGTAGCTAAAACTAAGTCAATATCTGGATGGTTCATTAAAGCATTTGACAATTCAATTGTTGGATCATCAATCCAGCCAATTAAATTATCAGGAGCGCCAGCAGCTTTTGCTGCAGCAACAACGACTTTTAATGCCTCAATAGTACACTTTTTAGCTCTTGGATGTGGCGAAAATACTATCGCATTTCTTGTTTTTAATGCAATTAAACATTTAAAAATTGCAGTTGAAGTTGGGTTTGTCGTAGGAATAACACCTGCGATTACGCCAATCGGATCAGCAATTTTAATCATACCATGGGTTAAATCTTTCTCAATAACTCCACAAGTTTTCGTATTTTTATAACTGTTATATATATACTCTGCAGCGTAATGATTTTTTATAACCTTATCCTCCACAACGCCCATTCCTGTTTCCTCAACAGTCATTTTCGCAAGTCTAATTCTCTCTGTATTTGCAAGAAGAGCAGTTCTTTTAAAAATTGCATCAACCTGTTCTTGAGTATAAGTAGCAAACTTTCGTTGTGCTTCCTTAACTTTTTTCATAAGAGCATCAAGACTTTCAATTGAATTTACAATATTCACCATATTTAATCTCTTTTTATTAATAATTTACTACAGCCTATAATTTTAAATCAAAAAAAATAATATTAAAGTTTTTTCTTGAAATATAGGAAAAATCTTTTTAAACTATACTTATTTAAATGGAAACACAACTATGGATAAAGAGGAAATTATACAGGAGATTAAAAAACAAATTACAGAAAAAATCAGGCCAATATTAGTTATGGATGGTGGAAATATTGAATTTGTTGATTATCAAGACGGAATATTAAAAGTTAAATTGCTCGGGCATTGCCATGGTTGTCCGATGGCGGGCATTACATTGCAAAATGCAGTTTTTGGCATTTTAAAAGAATATGTTCCAGAAATTAAAGAAGTTGTTGCAATAAATTTTGATTCAGAAGAAGCAGATGAAAACTTAGATATTTAACTTTATTGAGGTATTTATGAAAACAATAGCGATTTATCCGGGAACCTTTGATCCAATTACAAAAGGACATTTAGACATAGTTAAAAGAGCTTCAAAAATAGTTGGCACATTAATAGTTGCTGTCGCTCAAGACACAGGAAAAAATCCAATTTTTACTCAAAAAGAAAGAGTTGAATTGGTTGAGTCCGATATTAATCATTTAAAATTAATAAATGTCAAAGTTATTCCATTTTGTGGATTGCTAGTAGATTTTTTAAAACAGCAAAATGCTAACTTTATAGTTAGAGGTTTGAGAACAATATCAGACTTTGAGAATGAATTTACTATGGCCGCAATGAATAAAAAACTCTATAACGACATAGAAACGATTTTTTTACCAGCTATAGAGTCAACTCAATTTATATCATCAAGCCTAATTAGACAAATTTCAAGGCTTGGCGGAGATATAGGGCAGTTTGTATCGGATAATGTAAAAGAAAAAATAAAAGAAAAATTTAATAATCATTGAAAATAAGTTTAGTTTTAATTATACTAAATAAATATATTTAAAATTTATAATATTGTAATTCATCATGTTTAATGAGGAATATTTTTTGTTGGAAAATCAACCGCCTAAACCATCTTCTAGTTTTGCGGGCCTTAGGATATCTGTACCAAAAGAATCGTCTGATGCAGTTGCATTAAAGGCATTAAAAGAAAAATTAGATGCTGAAAAAATATTTGATGAAGCAGATATTTTTACTTCTTATGTAGAAGGCGGAAAGCAATATTATTTTTTAAAAAGTTATGAACGATTAATAAGCTTTTTAAAAAGTAAAAATTTTGAAGAAAAAGAAATTGAAAAAATCACTAAAAGTTTTAAAGAAAATAAGTTTTACGGCAATATTGCATCTCCAAAAATTTTCCTTTTTTTATATAGCGAATTAGAAAAAGGAAATGATATCAATCCATATTTTCGTTCTCTAGTATCCATAATCAGAACTCTTAATGATCCAGAAATATTGGCTAATGATAATTGCTTGGCAAAGTTTTTTCAAATTCCGCCAAAAATAGAACTACTTGTAAAAGGATTAAAGAGTGAATTAGAAAAAGATAACCCTGAAAATCTTGTCCGCAATCTTGAGGAATTGGATGATAATATAAAGAAAATAAAGGTGATATTGGAGATTTTAAAGAATTTGGAAAATTTACAAACCATGTTTCCGGAATGGAATCCATTTTTGCAGCTTTTATATTCTTTAGATAATGCATTTAAGATGCTTGACAAAATAACGAATGATTTAAATATAAGATTAGCAAAAAAGGACGTAGTATCAAAAGCTCAAGAAAAGAGGATTGAAACAGAAAAAATAGTGAGTGATACACAAAAATTTAAAAGTAGCTTTATAGCATTTGATTTAGAAAATATTTTAAGAATAGCACAAAATGATTTTAAAAATATACTTAATACAAGTAATGCTACCATTAATGATAAATCAGTTTCATTACAAGAGGATTGCATTAGAGAACTTGAAAAGATAAAACTAGGAGATTATCCTATCAATAGCTCAATAATAATGAGATTGGCGGAATTTAGAAAACTAAAGAAAGCAATTATTACATTTAATAAGTTTGCTAGAGAAAATAATTTAAAAGAATTGCCTCAAATTCAATTTGGTAGAAAATCAGAAAAGCATTTTCTTGAATTATTCAAGGAAAGATTGGAATATGAAAAAAAGAAAAGAGATTGTTTTTCACTTATTCAATTTATTTTTAAAAAGCAAGTGCAAAGCGGAGTTTTGAAAAAAATAGATGAGAGTGGAGAATATGAAATAATAGATGGAGATAAGTTTGAAAAATTACCTCCATTAACAAAAAATTTAATTTCAAGATATCTTATAAAAGAGGCAGAACAAAATACTAAGAAAATACAAGAGTCTAAAAGCGAAGAAAGACAGGTGGAGATAAAAAATAAAGAAATACAACAAAAAGCTAAAAAACTACCAAAATATAAGAATAAAAACAAAAGACAGAGAACAGGACAGAAAACCGAAAGAACGCAACAGGATAAAAGTGAAAAAAAGGTAGAAAAAACAAAACAAAGAGATGAAAAAGAGCAACAGGATAAAAGTAAAAAAGCTACAGATATTACAGAGATTGGAACATTTGTTAGGACATTGGTAAAAGATACAGTAAAAACTGGCGATATAACAAGAATAAAACAAAATGCTACAGTGATTTTATCATATTTAAATAAAGCCCAAGTAATCCATACGGAAGCATTTCAAGCCGTAAAAAGTAGTATCTTAAATATTGCAACAGTTAAAAACTTAGAAGATGAAACCGGAAAAATATATTCAAGCGCTGAAACTTTATTAATTGCAAAAAATGATCCTTGGAAATTAAAAAATATAAACAGAAGAAATCTATATTTGAGTAAACAAATAGCTTGTATGCCAGAATGTGGAAAATTTCCAAATGGTCAAGAAGCCATTAAGTGTCCTTGCAAAGCAAGAGAAAGAATGAAAGATAAAAATACTGTAGAACTAACATTAATAATTAATGGCGGAAGAATAGGATTTTCTGGTGTTGATATTACAATAACCCTTGAAATAACAAAACCTCTTACTTCTGGTTGTATAATATCTTCTTTAAGGACAAAAACAATGCATAAAATGAAAGAAAACTCTGCCTGCTCTATCTGTATTAAACCGCAAAATGCTGAAAGGACATTTTATAATTATTTCGGACAACAGAGAGAGCCTGTTCGGGTATTATAATTGATTTTATCAAAAAGAGTTAGGTCAATTTTCATTAAAAACAGCCTGACCTAGTGCATCAAGTGATTTTTTTAATTCACTATCATCAATATTGGAAGTTAAATTACTAATAGTTTTTATATCATTTTCATTTAGTTTTGGAATATTTAGTTTTCGCTGTTTAACCTGTTTTGGCAGTTGTTTAATTTTAATATTAGAAATCAAGCCATAGCCAAATATTGAATTTATTTTTTCCAAAATAAAATACTTATTATTCTCAATATAAAAAGAAATTACATTATTAAAAGCATTTATATATATCGTTCCTTCGTTTTTTTTGCCTTTTGGAAACACAATTTTTTCAACTTCGCAAAATTCATAATATTTTTCTCCCATTATATTCTGCCAATTTCTCATTAAAATCAATAAAACAGGAGAAAAACTCTTTGTTATAGGTTTTACAATATCTCTTACTATAAAATTTATATCTTTCATTGAATTTATTTTATATAAAAATATGCGAACAATATATTTCGTAAAAAATTAAGTAATAAAAAAACAATTATTGGAGAAATATCAATACCAGCAAAGTTTGGTATAAATTTTCTAACTAAATTTAAAGATGGTTCAATAATTTTTCCAAAAGAAAGCATAGCTCTATTCACAAACTTATTGTCTCTATTTAAAATATTAAAATGAATTAACCAGCCAGAAACGCAATAAACAATTAAAATAAAATTATATAAAGAAATTAGTTGAGCTGCTAAAATAATTATTGGGTTAATATTCATTGTTATTAAAATTAATTATATAAATAAATCATAAACCGAAATAATAATTTTGCAAATTATAATGTTGTGGATTTTTTGGTAATTGTAAATTATAATATAGTGGGAATAAATTAATTACCATAAATGGAAAAATTTAAAATTAGAACATTTGGAAGAATTAAAAGTAGAAAACTTAGCAATTCAAAAGTAAAAAAAATAGATAGTTTTTTTCCAAAATTTAAAATTGAAATTGATAATAGTGAAAATTTATTGGGATTTCCACAAAATAATAAAAAACTATTTTTTGAAATTGGTTTTGGATATGGAGAGCATACAGTTCATCAGGCTTTATTAAATCAAGATTGCAATATAATAGGCTGCGAAACGTATATTAATGGAGTTTTATCTTTGTTGGATAAAATTGAAAATGCAAAAGTTGAAAATATTAAAATTTTTAATGGCGACGCTAGGTTGTTATTGGAAAAATTACCGAATAATTCAATAGATAAAATCTTTATATTGTTTCCGGATCCGTGGCCTAAAAAAAGACAAAATAAAAAAAGAATTATTAATGAAGATTTTTTGCAATTAATTCAATCAAAATTAAAAAAAGAGGGAATTTTATTTTTTGCTAGTGATATTTTGGACTATGTTGAGTGGACAAATAATTTGGCAAGGGAAAAATTTACACCTCTATTTAGTAGTCTTGAGGAATGCAAAAAAGAACCTAGCTGGTGGATTAAAACAAGGTATCAGCAAAAAGCTATAGAGAATGGAAGAAAGAGTTATTTTTTAGAATTTGCTAAAAAAATATGAACTGCAATGATAATGAAGAATAGTTCTCATAATAATCTTTTATGTTTTATATTATTTATAGTCTTGCATAAATAGTATAAGCTCTCTTTTGTCAACTATTCTATAGCTCCCCTTTGCCAACAGAGTTGAAAAAGGAGAGCTATATATTAATCACAAAAATTTCCAAAAAACAACAGGTCTCAATCACTTTAAAAACTTTCAAAAGAAAAAAGAAATAGAGAAATTATTAAAATAGCCTTTTTTCTTAGAATATTATTTAATTCTAAATAACTTTTTAAACCAATTATTTTTTTTGTTATTATTGTTATTATTTATTTTATTGTATTTATTAAATTGCTTTTTATTGTTAACTCTTTTTGGATTATTTTTATCATTATTTCCATAGATTTCTTCATCAAACTTGTATTTTTTGATTTCGTTGTTATTTACAGAATATAGATTGCTATCATTAAAATTTGAATTAACTTTGCCAGTTTTTTCTTGCGGATCCAATTCTTTTTTCTCATCAGGAGTTAAGCCTTTTCTCTTTTTAATGTTGTATTCATTGTCTTCCATTGAGGAGTTTTCTTCTACAAATATAAATATGTTATAATCTTTTTCTATTTGAAAAATATTTTTCCTCTTGAAATTCAATAAATAAGTAGCTAGTTCTGGAGTTGTTTCTACTGTAATAATATTTATTTGTTTATCTAAAGTTGCGTATTTGATAGCTCGCAAAATATTCATTGCAACAATTTCTTTAGCTCTGATTTTGCCTCTACCCTTGCATCTTGGACAAACTTCACTGGTTCTTTCTATCAAACTAGCGCCAAGTCTTTGCCTTGATAATTCCATAAGTCCAAAAATGCTTAGTCTCGCAATTTGAATTCTTGCTCTATCGTCCATCATTGCATCTCTAATAGCTTTTTCAACCAATCTTCTATTTTTGATTTCAAACATATCAATAAAATCAATAACTACAAGTCCAGCCAAATCCCTTAATTTTAATTGTTTTGCTATTTCTTTGGCTGCCTCAATATTTGTTGATGTTGCCATTTCTTCAACGCCTTTTTCTTTTATTGCTTTTGCTGAGTTAACATCAATAGCAACTAAAGCTTCAGTTTGATCTATAATAATAGAACCACCTGATGGTAGATTTATCTTGTTGTTATATAATTCTAATAGCTGATTTTCGACACCGTATCGTTGAAACAATGGAGTTTTTTCACTATGTAATTTAAGATTAGGAGTTTTATCTGCTGCAATTATTTTTAATAAACCTTTAACTGATTTATAAGTTTCTTCACCTTCAATAGCAATTTCGTCGACACCATCACTATATAAGTCTCTGATTGTTCTTTTAATAATATCGTCTTCAGCGTGTATAAATGTGAAAGCTTTTGACTCTAACGCTGTATCTTTGATTGCCTTCCATAATCTTATTAAGTATAAATAATCTTTTAAAATTTCTTCAGGTTTCTTGCCAACACCTGCTGTTCTTAAAATTATAGACTTATCATTAGGGACATTTAGACTTCGCAAAATGCTTTTTAATATTTTTCTATCATTAAGATTGTTAACTTTTTTAGAAACGCCGCCCCTTTCTGGACTGTTAACCATTAAGACGCAATATTTTCCAGCTATTGAAATATATGTAGTCATCGCTACGCCTTTATTTCCTCTTTCCTCTTTTAAAACTTGGACTAAAACATATTGTCCTTCTTTTACAACATCTTCAATTTTGTATTGAGAGTATTCATTATTTCCACTATTGATATCGGCCTCGTCATCAACAGGATAATTTGGAATTTCCATATCACTGCTGTTTTCATCTTCGGTTGAAAATTTTAGTGATTCAACCGAGCTATCTTCATCAATTTTTTGGTTTTCATTAATATTCTTATTAATGTTATTAAGATGGTTTTCTGCAGAACTGTCATTATTTTCTTTAATATTCGTTTGCGGAATATTATTATTTTCTTGCAATTTTTCAATATTTCCAATTGTTTCTAAATTATTTAATTCGGAATTTTGAAAAAACTTAATTTTCTTTAAATCCTTAATTTCTTCTTTTGAAATATTGTAATAATCCGGGTGAATATCGGAAAAAGGCAAAAAACCATGTCTTTCACCGCCGTATTCAACAAAAGCCGCTTGCAAGGATGGTTCAATCCTTGTAATTTTAGCTAAATAAATATTACCTTTTAACTGTTTAAAATTAAAATCTTCTCTATCATAATCTTCCAGAACGCCATCTGATAATAATGCAACTCTAGTTTCCTCCTTGAATGCACCATCTATTAAAATTTTTTTACTCATAATCTCTCGTTTTTTAAACATTGCACTACACAATATTTGGCAAAAACTTTTTATAAACAATTATACAACAAATATCTTCTATAAAATCTACCAAAACTGTTTATTTGCAATGTAATTAATAATATAATAACTAAAAACTAAATTCGCTATAAATATTGCAAATAAATTATAAACATATACTAAAATATGTTATTTATAGACTAGACTAAAATATTAAAAAAACAATAAAATTGTTTTAAAATATTTAATAATTATCAAATATTTATTCAAATCTTAAGAGTTAATTTTTATAATCCTTAATTAACAATTAAGCGAGTTAAAATATATATTATTTCAATAAAGTTTTAAAACTTTTTATTTTATATTAAGCATTCTTTAGTTTGACTATAATTAAAAAAAGCTTTATTTTTAATATTTTTGCTATATCTTTATCGTGTAGGAATTTTATTTAAATATGTTTAATAAAAAACTTTATTTATTTATCTTAATTTTTTTATGCGCTGCAGGTAAGGTTAATGGCGCTGAAGGCGGATATTTTAATGTGCAAAGTGGTTCCGAGTATTTAGGTTTTGCTAATATGAATAAGGAATTTAAAATAACTTCTTTAATGAATAGTGCTATAGCAAATGATTTTAAGGCAACAAAAATTTTTATAACTTCCGGTTCCAATGTAAATGAAGTTAATATAGCCAATGTTTCGGCATTGCATTTGGCAGCACGAAATTATGCATTTGAATCAGCAAAAGTGTTAATAGAAAGCGGAGCAAATGTTAATGCAAAAGATTCGGAAGGTTGGACGCCATTAATGAGGGCAAGCTTGAATAGCGATGAAAAATTAATGAAATTATTGTTGGAGAATGGTGCGAGTATATGGACAAAAAATATATTTGGAGATACGGCATTAGTACATGCAGCAATGGCTGATTGCTATGAATGTGGTAAATTATTACTTGATAATGCTAACAGTAAAAGAGGTTCTACTAAGGATCAAATTAGAAAAGCTTTAGATATTACCAGAAAAAGATATAATGAACCGTTTATTGAATTATTAACAGAACATCTTTCAAGTGGAGAACTTTTAATTTTGTCATCTTCAACAAAACCTATTAGTATTGTTGACAATGAAAATTTATTGGCAACAGGAGAAAGCATAACTATAATAATATATAACTTTTTAGGAAAAACCATTAATGCTTCCGAACTAGATGAGTTGAATAAATCAGTTAAAAGTAAAACAGAAAAAAAACAGTTAAAATTAGTCCACCAAGATAAAAAAGACATGGAAGAGGAAAAGATGATGAAATCATTTGACTTTGCCGGCAGAAAAGAAAGCCATATTGCTTTAGAAAACGACTTAAAACAAGAGAGTCTTCAAAATAATAAAATAATTGAAAGTACTAAAAAGACTGCAGACACTAAACCGCCTCAAACAAAATTTGTTTTTGAAAAAGGAGAAATGAAATCAGAACAGAATTTGGGTATTTCCGAAAATTCTGCGCCTAAACCTGTTTTTCCAACGAAAGTAGTAGATGACAAAAACACTAAAACTGCTCCAGAAACAACATTTACTCTTGAAAAAGGAAAAGAACCTATAAAAAAGGAAGAGGGTATTAATATTCCAAAAACGTCAGGCGGTAAAGATACTAATGCAACAACTAATGAAAAAAGAGATTTAGAAAATAAATCAATGTATAAATTGAATAGCGATACTAAAACATTAAGCACTCCAAAAAAAGAGAAAATTAGCATTGTTTTTGAAGACAAGCAAACGGATTCGCAAAATAATCAAGCATACAAACTGAATAATGACGTTAAAACAATAAATCTTCAAAAAAATGAAATTAATAACGTGGTTGAAGAGGATAAAACCTTGAATAAAAATTATAATTTAAAACCAGCGCAAAAATCTATTCAAGATAATTCGCAATCGACTTATAATTTACAAAATGACGACAGAACTTTGAATAAATAATAAGAATTGTTATTTATGTTAAGAATATTTTTAAAAGAAGATTTAGATATAAACAAAGAAATTAAAATATCCGACAAAATATATCATTATATTGTGAACGTAATGAGATGCAAGGTTAAAAATGAATTAACTGTTCTCAATGGAAGAGATGGTGAATTTTTAGCAGAGATTAATTTTTTAAATAATAAATATTGTATTTTAAAAATAAAAAACAAAATTAAGAATTATCAAAAAGAAAAATTCTTAGGGCTTATTTTTGCCCCAGTCCAAAAAATAGATTTATTATTAAAAAGTGCTACAGAATTAGGCACTACAGATTTTTTTCCAATAAATACCGATTATGCCACCAACAAAAATATTTTAAAAACAAATAAACTTGAAGGGAATATAATTGAGGCGATAGAGCAAAGTGAAAGGCTGGATTTTCCAAATATTCATGAATTAACCAATTTGAAAGAAATATTGGAAAAATTAAAAAGTGAAAACTCATTAATATTTTTTTGTGAAGAAAGAACTGGGCAAAACTCAATAAAAGAAGTTTTAAAAAATATCAAAATTAATGACAAAAAAATATATGCGTTAGTTGGGGCAGAAGGCGGTTTTTCAAATAGAGAAAAGGAATTAATAAATTCATATCAAAATGTTGTTTCAATTAGTTTGGGAAATACAATACTGAGAGTTGAAACGGCAACAATCGCTATTTTGAGTATTTTAAAAAATATATTATAATTCCAAAATACCGTCAGTGAAGATATTTATTAACAGTATTTAATAATATATTTCCTCTGTTTCACCAACCATCATTTTTTAATCAAACTAAAACAAATCCAATTGTTTGGAATTAGCATTTTGTTCCATATTTGGAAACAAATTAGTATTCCATATTCCTTGATGACCTTTTGCAATAACTGGTTCTTTAAAAACTTTCACAATTTTCAATTTCCAAGCATAGCGACCGATGCGCCAATCTCCAAAATCCTTCTCAGTCTGATTTTGTTGTTTTATAAATTCGTCCGTCATAAAAATACAATCTAATAAATCACAAATTACAACAATTTTCCCATATTGCAATTTATCAGAAATTTCATATTTACTTGCAAGTTCTTTATATTCTTTTGATAATGGTTTAACTGAACAATGAATAGCAATAAGTCCACGGTGCTTAGTTGCCCAAGACCTAGTTTCATACTTTTTCAATCCAAGTACGATTGCTTGTGCATAAGGCTGCCATAAAGTTAATGCTTTCATATTATAAATATTATCTATTACTTAAATTACTTTCAATAATTAAAATGATATTTAATAGGACAGATGATATGCTTAACTAAATTATTTTGCTCTTTCTACATAACTTGCGTCTTCAGTTCTAACAATAATTTTATCATCAGATTTTATAAACGGAGGAACCATAACCCTAACTCCATTTTCAAGTATTGCCGGCTTAAAAGAGGCAGTAGCTGTTTGGCCTTTTACTGTTGCCTCTGTTGATTGGATTGATACAACAACTTTTTCAGGCAATCTAATTCTAAGTGGATTTCCATCACAGTATTCAACGACAACATCCATACCATCCTGCAAAAAAGGAATAGCATCACCAACTAAACTTTTATTCAAAAGAATTTGTTCATAAGTTTCCATATCCATCAAAGCTAAATTATCAGCATCCATATATTGATATTGATATGATTTATCTTCTAAATTAGCTTTTTCTACATCATCTGTAGTATTAAATCTATTCATTAATTTATTGCCGCTTTTTAGATCTTTCATTTCAACTTGTAAAAAAGCTCCACCTTTGCCGGGTTTTACGTGCTCTCTTTTTGTTATAATACAGTATTTTCCATTGTAAATAATTACATTTCCCACACTAATAGAGTTTACATTCATAAAAATCCTATTCTATCTTTTTCACCATGCTGAGGATACTACAATATTAATTTTTGAAAATCAATAGACTACAGCATTTCTCTACTTCTCAATATCATTTGACATAAATTCACAACAAAATAAATCATCTAAATGGCTTACTTCGTTTAAATTATTTTAAAAATCTTGCCTTTTCATTATTTACTATGAACTATCATCGATATTGCAAAGGACTTATTGCCCTCGCTTTTTTTGGAACCTCTGCAGCTTTGGATAACATTAACAATTCTTTTAAATGCTCTTCCCTTGCTTTTCCTATTAGCTTATTTTGAATTTTTTCTTCTTTTGGCAATTTTTCTAAAATTTTTGGCTGAACATCATTAATTCGTCTTATTTTTTCTTTTACAGATTCTCCTCTAGATTTCTCTTTTAAAGAGAATTCCTCTATTTTTTCTTCAAGTTCTTTAACTTGTTTTTCTAAAACAATTAGCGTATTTGGAAGTAGTTTTAATTTACAGCATTTTTTTTGATACTCCTTCTTAAATTCTTTAGCTGCATTCACTTCTGCTTTATTACTTCCATCTTCTTCTAATTTTGGAATTACAATGGATTTTTTTGCTAATTCTTTTACTTCTAAAGAAAGCTTCTTATATTCTGTAGAAGCCAATTGTTGTTCATATTGTTCTCTTAGAACACTTATTCTCTCTTTTGTTTCTTTAATTACAATTTGCGAATCAGTTATGTCCTTTTTCGACTTTTTTAACTCTTCATTATACTCCCGCATTAAATAACCTTGTATATCGTTTAAAAACTTAAGAGATTGAAAATACACAAGCAATTCTGTTGGAACTAATCCATAAGTTCTTCCCTCAATAAAAGAACCAGTATTAAATTCACTACCATCTTTGTTGATGAAAAATTGTCTCATATATTCATTAAAGTCTTGCTGCCTTCTGTCAGATAATAAAAATCTTTCGGTTAATTTTTTTACAAACTCAACACAATAAGATCCACAAGTTAAATCATCGGCTTGAATTTGAGACTCTATATGAAACGCATTTTGACCAGCTATTAAACCTTGGACACGATCTTCCACCGGAAACCTTTGAAAATAATAGCCACATGAATCCAAAAAATAAAAATTATTTCCGCATTCTGCAACCAAAGAAAGATGTTCGTGGCTAGACCATACAACAAAATTTAATGGTTTTCCAGCTCTACGCACTATTTCTGGAATTTCAGCGCATAACTTTGCGCCTACTTCTTGATAACGAGCCTTTTTCTGTTTTTCAATTTCTTCATCAGAATCATCTGATAATGAACTAGAACTCGATCTGGTTTGCAATTCCATTTTAGATTTAGATTTTTCGGGATCTCTTTGAACAACAATTGAACATGTATTAATTATACCCGAAAAAGTATCTTCAGAAGAACTACAAAGTTTTTCATCTTCACTTTGAATAACTGTATCTTCAGAAGAACTATAAAGTTTTTCATCTTCACTTTGAATAACTTCTTCTAAAAATGTTATTGAAATTACATATTCTAATTTTTGTTGTTTTACATAATGAGATAATAAAACCTTAACACCAAGAGAACTTATTGGATTAAGATCTCCTTCCTTCTCATTCAAGTAACCAGCATCAATAAGTTTACGTTTAACTAAATCGGTCATTTTTTATCAACAAAGTGGTTATCGGTCTTTCGATTTTTGGTTTTCCTTTAACAAGGCTTGATTATAAATACTAAGAATTTCTCCAACCCGATCTACTCGTTTTTCAAATTCTTGAGCTTCCTGTAGAATCTTATCAGTAGATTTCGAGGCTTGAGCCAGTCTTGCGGATATCGCCCTAACTTCTTTCTCAATTTCCTTCTCGGACATATATTTTTCTTTATCTGACATATGAATTACTTATTTAGATTATAATTTTATTAAATATAACTCTAATCTGTGTTAATCTTCATTTATATTAAATTATAAATATTATTTATCAATATTTATTAATATTGAGCTTTTTTACTTAATATAAAAACACAAACATCTAATAATTAATAGCCTACAGACTTATAGTTGTTTCCAGCCGCTCATTCCTTACAGGAAAGACTACACTAGCAATGACATACTGCCAGATTGAATATAATATGCTATAATTAACTTGATTTTCAAACTCAACAATATATTATTTAACTTATGGAAAGATGGCCGAGTGGCTTAAGGTACTCGCTTGGAAAGCGAGCGTATGTGAAAGCATACCATGGGTTCGAATCCCATTCTTTCCGCCATTAACAATAATTCTATCATTTTTCAACTTATCTCTGCCATACTACGAC
>CAZBNS010000035.1:0-16031 GCA_964493475.1 uncultured Rhizobiaceae bacterium
AGTCGGTTGTTAAAACTCTCATAAATATTATAATTTCATCTGTTGGAATAACTGCGCCAATTTCTTTTTTTACTTTTAACTGTGCAAGTGTTGCCTCAGCCTTAATCTTTAGTATTTGAGCGTCTGCAAAACTATTTGGTTTTGAGGTTCTTGATTTTGAAAAATTTGTGTTTTCGTTCCAATCTTTGTCCGCTTGTTCCATATCAATAGAACCATCAGGAAAGGTTGTTATTCTTCCACTTTCTATTGCTTTTTCTACTGCTCCGTGAGTTATACCTCTATGCTTAGCATAGGAACGAATGCTTACACCAAATTTCTTAACCATAGTTTTTATAAATTAGTTTTCTACTCATGATTTTCTACCTCATAATCATCCATATTAAAATTATCAACAAACGGTTCTTCAGTAAATATTTCCTTAATCTTTTTTGGGTCTCCCTTGTAAAATATCAAGACATTTTGATGGACTTTGACAACCTTGCGAGACTGCATATTATGGCCTGCTCTTCTTGGCGCGCTACCCAGCGAATCCGACAAAATAATGTCATTATAAAATTCCATTCCATTTTTTTGAAATATCCGTATCATATCATCAACAAAATTGCGATAACAGCCTGTCTTTCTATTTCTTATATTGCTAACAACTATTGCGGCAAACCTGTTTTCCTTTAGAATTTTTATTGAATCTCCCATTGCCTTTTCAATTATTCTAATAAAATCTTCATAGGTTTTTTGGTTGCTGGCATCATTGGGCAAATCGCTATAAACCTCCAAATCAAAGTAGGGTGGACAACAAAATAATAAATCTTGGCTGTTTGGCTTAAAATGATTTAGAATATTTTGTCCATCATCGCAAATATATTCTGCGTTTAATTTATATTCCTTACATTTTTCTTTATTCAATTCTACCTGTTCGGGTCTAATTTCAATTCCTTTAAATGAACATCCCTTAACAGATGCAACATGTCCAAACACAGTATCGCCCGAAAATGGGTCAAAACATTTTGTTCCCTTTCCAAGTCCAAACCAACTTATAATAATTTCACATAGAACTGGGTCAAGAATACTAACAGTTCCCAATTCCGCAATAAATGTATCTCCTCCAAATAAAGTTTCTTCTCTACTTTCACCGGTTTCAACAATAGCTTCTTTCCATTGGTTTTTTCTTTTTTGCCAATAGCCTTTTCTAACTTCAAAAATACTAAATGGAGGTATTCCAAATTTTTCAGTGAGTGAACCAAATTCTCTTTCTTCTTCAATATTTTCTTTTTTATCTTCCGTATTTATATCTAAGTTTAATATTTCGTCTAAAAAATCATGTCCGAATCCTAAAACATCTAGATCTTCCCCCATTTCACTCAAAGCAGACAATTCAGTTGCTAATAAGTCCATGTCCCAACCTGCATTTAAGGCAAGCTGATTATCGGCAATTATTAGCTTTCTTCTTTTAGCTTCACTTAAATGAGATAAAACAATAACAGGAACTTTTTGCAGTCCCAGCCTCCTTGCAGCCAAAAGTCTTCCATGACCCGCTATTATTTCTTTTGTATCTCTATCAACTAATATTGGATTGGTAAAACCAAATTCAACCATACTTGCGGTTAATTGGGTAATTTGTTCGTCCGAGTGGGTGCGGGGATTATTCTCGTATGGAATTAAATCCTCAATATTCCAATTCTCTATGGTGTCGGGCATGGTTATTGATAAACTGTTGTCGTTGGTTTTATTTGCTTTTGTCATTCTTAACCTTTTTTTGTTTATGGATACCCAAACTGGCTACCCAAATAAAAAATGGCTACCCAAAAGTGAGTAGCCACATATAAAATTAATAATTTACTCATTCCAAATGGTATAAAGTGGCTACCCAAAAAAAATTTTGATAGCTAAAGATGTCCCGGGGTGGCGCTTTACCCTCATTTTTAGAACGCCAAAAGTACCTAAATTATTTTGGGTTCACTACTGGGTTTCTATCCTATTTATAAAGCTCTTCAGTTATAGTTCTGTTGAAATTGTCTTTAAAAGTGTTCATAGCCGTTTCTTCGCCTATTTCAAGCATATTGAAACGCTTTGGCACATAGGCCGATTGTCTTAGGAAGTACATTATTTTCATTTCCTTTTTGTTTCGCATCGCTATGGCATAGCCTCCGCTTGCCAGCTTGATTAAAAATGAATTATTCAATCCCCGTGGTCTATTTGTCTTTGTCCTTGGAGCAAGCTGCTGCAGGTTATCATAAAATGGAATTGCCAGCCTTCCACTTTTAGCCTGTGATATGCCTCCTGCCTGCTGTAGTCCGGCAAAGGAAGCCATCGTGTAAACCTCTGCTTCCAGATTTTGCTTTGTTGCCGGTTTTATCTTTATGGAACTTTCAAATCCTCCACTTTTTTTACGGATTACAAAGGTTTCACGAATGTGTGATTTTATGTTTTCTTGAGCCTGCTGGGCGGTTTTTGTCAGGGTTTTTGCGGCTATGAATTTAATGTTGCTTTCGTTTATGTTGTTTAGGAGGGTTTTATAGTCTCCATCTAAAGAAATGTTAATTATTGCCATGTTTTTCTGCTTGATTTAGTTTTGGATTTGATTTCCATTCAATTCCTCCCATCCTACTCAAAAAGTTAGAAAAAAAGCCCGAAAATGTAAAGGCAAATTATTTTAACACTTTGAGATATAGTTGTATATGGTTGTATGCTGTTAATGTTAATTTGTATGCAGTTGTATCTTTTAGTAAAAGATTTTGTCTTTTTAGGTGTTTTTTCTTTTTTCTAAACTGCACAGCAATTCATTTATACTGCACTTATACCTGTTGGAGACCGTCTGCCTTGATAATCCAAACTTTTCTGCAATTCTAGCCCAACCCATTCCGCAAGATCGCAGCCAGACAATTTTACGATTCTCAATGCTGTCTATTAGATTGAACCAGTTTAAAACAACTTCCTCCCAAATATCCATTTGCTCTCGGCTAGGTCTAAACTTTGGTTTTTTAGGTGTTTCCATTTCCAGTATTTCCATTACAGACCTAATCACAACCAAAGAACAAGGTGGAAAGCCTAGTGGTTTTATTGGCGGCATAGCTTTTTCAACATTAGCCGCAATTTGCAACCATTCTTCAACTAACTCAAAAGTAAAAGTTATGTTTTTTATATTCATATTGATTTTCTCCTAAACAAAAATTCTGTGATCTTATTTTTTAATCCATTTATATATTTTTTATTTCCATCTCTATATTTTTCTTTTAGAAGGAAAATATATTTATATATACTAGTGGAAATCTGGCAACGCTTAGAAAATACAGGCGTTGCCACCCGTGTGGAAATATTTTTAACTGGAAACGTGGAAATGGAATTTTTACCATTGATTTTGTTGGCTTTGTTCCGTTTCCACTTGGTGGTGGAAATGGGTGGAAATGGTAAATTTCCAGTAAAAAATCGGTAGGGGTGGAAACGAGGTTTATTTTCTGTTTTACCCTTTACTTTAGATGTCTTATTAATTTTTTTTAGTGATTTGAACAATTTACTTATTTTAATCATTTTCATCCCCCATATAATCAAATAATGAACATTCCTCTTGGGGCATTACTGCGACCAAGTCTCCGTTGTGGCTTTTGACTATTCGCTTTTTTTCTAGTAGATTCATAGCGGTTGCTCTTATTTGTCTTTTTGACAGGTTTTTTAATTCTTCAACCAATAGGTCTTTTCTTTCAAATAAACCCTCTTTGCCTGTGAATGTAATTCTTACATTGTTTTTATTTAGTTGAATTATGCTGTTGTAAAGTGTATCCTCAAATTCTTCGGTTTCAAAGTTTATATTGTTGTTTGATTTTAACGCTTTCAAAAGTCCGTTTTCGTCCCGCAGATATATTTTTATATCCCTGTCGACCTTACTATTTGCCTTTACAACCGCGCCATTAAAAAGAGCGTTTGGCACAAAATTCTTTTCTTTGCTCTTAAAGTATTCTTTTTGTCTATTCAATTTTACAGGCCAAAAGGCATAGGCAAGACGAACACCATTAACCAAAGCGCTTGAGCCTCTTATTGCTTCTCTAACATCATCAATAGAATTTATCTCGCCATTTGTTTTGCGGAGGTGGTGGGTTATTATTACCGATGCACCAGTTTCAACTGCAAGCAGCGAAAGGGTATTTATCAAGAATGCAGAAGTAGTTGAATTAAAAGTTATATCTCCATTCACAAAACTCACTAAGGGATCAAATACAATTAGCTTTAAATTTTTTATGTTTAGAAGCTGCTTCTTTATATTACCATATACTTCGGTCTCATAAATATTGTTGCTCGGTTTTTCTTCAATAATTGCAAATGCTCCAAAAGCATTTTGCAGAGGTATTATATAAAATCCATTATTACTCATAAAGCGATAGCCTTTTGGATCTAAACGCTGCAATCGTCTTTCTATTTCGCTTTTGTCGTCTTCCGCTGTAAAAATAACTACCGAACCAGCTTGGCAAACTTTATTTCCAAAGCATTCCTCACTTGAACCTATAGCAACTTTTATCGCCAAATCCAGCAACAATAAGCTCTTGCCAGTGTCCCCAACTGCTGCAACCATAGAGACAACGCCTAAAGGAAAAAGATTTTTTATAAGATAATCGGTGGGCTTGGGAGTTCGGGAGTATTGCCTTATGTTCCAATCCGTTATTGTTAGAATTTGCTTTTGTTGTTTTTGTGATTCAGTTTGATCTTTTATTTTATACAATTCGTCAATGGACTTTAATCTTTTTGCTGTGTTTATAAATACCTTTATATCAAATCCCTCAACTATAGCATCAGCACAATCCCATTTTTTAGGCTTGTCAGTTGGCAGTTCTAAAATTGAAACATTAGCAGCAATATTTTTTAAAACATTAAAAACTCTTTCTGCGTATTTTATTCCTGCTTCATCATTATCAGGCCAAATCAATAAACTCTTATCTTTTAATGGTAGCCAATCAACCTTTTCAAGCTGGGCATTTGCTCCACCAGGCGTAGTTGTTCCACAATAGCCAAGTTTTGTGATTGCTTCAGCACATTTTTCACCTTCAACAAATATAATTTCTTGTGATTTTGCTATTAGTGGAAGATTATATAGTGGACGAATGGCAGGAAGTCCAAATTTATTAGCAATAATGTCAAATGGGTAAAATATTTTTCCTAGAAGATATTTTTTTCCCTCTTTAAACGGATTGCTATACTTGAGAAACAAACAATCTTGTCCAGTGTCTGAAGATATCTCAAGTAGAATTCTATGCTTACCTATTTATTGTGGACTAAACAAAACAAGCATCAAAAAGATTAGTAAGATTATAGAGGGGGTTTGTAAAAATGGAGCAAAAAATTAGAGATTTAACAAATATAAACAAGTTTCTTTATGATAATTTGATTTTAATGCAAGCTATGACCATTGATAATGCTATAGGTTGTCCACTAACTTTTTTTGGAACGGAAATTTTATCTGAATTTTTCAGAAATATAAGTTCTAGATTTGGTATTAATCCTGATATTAAATTTGTCAATTTTGAATATAGTCAACCTGATATTCAAAAAATATATTTTTTTCCAACTTGTCTAAATAGGTATAATTTGTCGGATTTTCTACGGGAGCCATTAGAAAATGGAAAACACATATTTTATTTGGTAAATTATAAAAAACATACGCTTGTAATTATTAGAGAAAATAACGACGGTCAAGAGACTTTTGTTATACTTGATTCGATAAGCATTAAAAATTTTCATTTTAATGTGTTTATACGGCAAATAAATTCATTGCATCCAAATTCAAATATATTGGTTATAAAAGACAGACTTCAGTTTGAAAGATTTAGCTGTAGAACTATAAGTGTTGGTTTCGTATATGAGATGGAAAAATATTTTGTTGTAAACGGATTAAAAAGCATTGCAGAATATTTAACGAGAGATCATGGAATAAAAATTTATTATGATGATTCAACTGAAGAAAGAAGTCTTTTGTTTTCAAGAGATGATAGATATATTGTTCCTTTTGGTGTAAATATGGCCTGCATAGAAGAATTTAAGGATAAAATAAGATTTTGTCCAGTACCACCAATTCTTTTACCATTTTGCCAAAAAATATCAAATACGAGACAAATAACAGATATAGATATTCTTAGTGATACTTCCATGTTCAGTGAAAGTCACTTAAAAGCTGGACTCTTATGCCCAGAACATATTGAACTAAAGAGAACGTTATCTACTATAGTTGAAACATGTATAAAAAATGGTATACATCTTGCTTTTAAAGACTGTTCTGATGTTGTGAGCTTAGTGAGTGAAGATACTGGAAAATCTCTTGAAAAAGAACAGGAAATACGGCGACAACAAGAAAAAATTATAGACATAATAAGATCTGTTTCTGGCAGTATTGTTATAAGAAATATAGGAGATTTAAGCTTTTATTTGTTTAATAGTAATTGTGAATACTCATTGTTGATGTTAAAGTCAGAATGTTTTGATGAAGAATATTGCCAAACCATACCACCAATAGCAAGAAAATTAATAGAAGAAAATGGTCTAGAAATTTTAGCTGAAAAAAATCTAAGATTAAACGAGTTCCTGTTGAGATCTTACCAACCAATAATGAATGAACCATCAATTCATGGAGAGGAGTGGAAACACGATGCCGTTAGAGCTGTAAACGCTGCAAAAAATGATGCGAAAATTTTTTTAATTTGGGGGAAAAATGCAATAAAAAAATGCCTATTTATCAAGAAAAAAATCCGAGAACAATTTCTTAGCCGTACTAACCCATTAGATAAGGTTTTAAAAAACTTTGTTCATTGTGTAGACGATCAAGACGAGTTTTTGCTAAATGTGAAAGTTTTATTTCCTGTAATTTTTACACTGCTACGTAAAAGAAATCCTAAACTTTTTAAATTTCACGACGATATAGAAAGATTTGATCGTTCTATTTTAAAGAATAGATAAGATTAATAATTTGCTTTATTGATATCAAAACTAAGTAATTTTGCATATTTCTCTATTGTTTTTTTATCATCAGATTCTATCTCAATTGACGGATTTAATTCAGACCAATGGTCTAAAGTAACTTCTACATTATCTGCGTCATATTTCCATAGCTCTCTTGTCATTATTTTTTTATCTCTATCAACCATACCTATAGAATAGAAAAAATCTATACCTTTTTGAAAATCATCAATGTATAAATCAATTTCTCTTACACCACCAATTTTATTCTCAACTACCTCTTTTATACCTATTAAAATTTTTCCATTACCATCATCTTTTAGTCGTCCCCATCTTTGTTTGTTATTTTTTATGTCATCTTCAAAATGAAAATAATGACATCTGTATTCAGTCTTCGGCTGTGCACAAATAAATCCTAATTCTTTTAATTTAATTCTTACAGTGTCATGATTAACATCGTGAAATTTAACTTCAGTTTCTTTTTTCATTTTTTTATTATTAGTAAGATATGCTTAAAAGGTAGAATAAGTATATATTGGTAAAAATCAATAAAAATCATTGAAAATAAAAAAATACTATATACTAACCATAAGTTAAAAATTTTTAAAAATGAAAACAATAGTGTTAGAAGGATTACCCGCTGGCGGAAAGACAACTTTAGGTAGAAAACTACAGACAAATTTTAAAGTGATACCAGAGTATGTAAATGATGTATCAACCAATAAGTATGATGAAACTATATATTTCAAGAATGATGTAGAAAAAATCAAAATTGCCAAGGAAAGTAATAAAGTATGTTTTATAGAAAGAGGATATCCCTCTACATTGGCTTATAATTACTCCAGATTAATGGTTGAAGGTGTAAAAGATTACTACAAAATTTTAGAAATGTATGCTAATTACAAAAAAAATTCAATGATATTTCCAGATTTATATATATTGTTAGATATTCCGATTGAGCTTTCTATTAAGAGAAAAATTTGGACGAAAGGTGAACACTTTATATGGTCAGAAGAGAGATATCTAAAACATGCAAAATATTTTTATGATAATTATTTTAAATTTTTGGAACCCGATATCCCAATTGTGACAATTGATGTTTCTAAAGATATTGATGCAGTATATAAAGAAATTATCGGTATTTTGAAATGATAAAAAAACGAGATACTGTAGGGTTATTTATTGTAGCGGCTGATGGTATAAACAATTATTCTGCTGGTGTCGGTACTTCAGTTATTGGTATGATAAATACTATAAATTCAGTCTATAATAAAATAAAAATAAGTAGTATTGATTTAAAATTTTACTTAATAACTCCTTATTTGAAAGATGGTTATAATTATAAAAATCAATCAATATTAGAAAGCAACAAAAATATAGTAACTAGGTTTAATGGAGAGTTTATTGAAATTGATAACGCTACAAATGGCGAAAGTGGTTTTGGTAATGACTCTACTCTTATCTTAAATTGGGAAACTGGTTCAAAAAATGCATCCAAAGAAATATTAAAACGCATTCCAAGACATGATAAAAATATTATTATTTGTATTGATACTCCATTTTTAAAAGCGCCCAAATACTTACAGGAACAAAATGCATTAGATGATAATGTTTTTGTTGTAATAGCTCCACAAAGCACCGATATTGCGCACGAATCAAACATGATCGGGAGATTCCAATTTGAATTAAATTCATTTTCTACAGCCAATGAAAATAAAAATGTTTTTGTAAGTTATATAAGTAAATATTTTAAAAAACATTTGAATATAGATTATTCAATTAAAAAAGAAAAACTTATACCATTTTTTTCTGGTCCAGATTATTTAGGGGAAAGATTAAAAATATATTCACAAAAAGAAATAAAGCAAATATTGGAAAACAAATATCATATACCAACTAAGAGAAATATTATTTTTATAGTTGGAAGATTGGCTATATGCAAAGGTATTGATGAAGCTTTAAAAATGGCTGCCATGATAGACAAAAAACATAAACCTTTCATTGTCGTCTTGGGTTTTACTTATAGAGACTTTGAATATGTAGAATATTTGAAAAATTTAAAAAAAGACTTAAAACTTGATGGAGTTTTTTTTGATAAATTGGACACTATGTTACCAATTTTATTATGGCAATGGAAAAACACTAATTTGAGCATACACTTATCTAGAAATGAACCGTTCGGATTAGCCCCTTGTGAAGCTAGATTTCTTGCTAAAAAATATGGTCCGATTGCTATTGTTTCCGATAGAGGTGGTTTAAAGGAACAAATAACAAACTATAATGATGGGATTGTTTGTAGGTATGGCTCTATCTTAAGTTATAAAAGAGCTATTAATTATATATATAGCTTAAATAGTGAAGAATTAAATAAAATAAAAAAAACATCTTATGAAACTGTTATGAGAAAATATGATCCGTATAAGAATTTTCTTCAACTTTTAAGCAAGTTTACAATAAATTTAGGAGAGACTAATGGAAGAAATAAAAATAGAGTATAACGTTGTTGATCAATTTAATTTTGTAGATGAGACTAGCGGTTTGTACGATAAATTATACAACGCAACTAAATCAATAGAGGAAACATATCCATCACACAGAAATTGGTTTTATGCTTATTTTATTGATATTCTTTTAAAAAACAATGAAGCAATTATAGTTTATGCAAAAAATTCTCATAATAACGAAATAGCTGGTGTTGCATTTTTAAATAGAAAAATTGGAAAATTAAATACTTTGTTTGTTGGTTTGTACTATAGAAGAAAGGGAATAGCCAATCAACTTTTGGAAACTTCTGAAAAGGTTCTAGGTATAAAACCAATGATTACAGTTTCTGAAGATAATTTAGCACAATTAAAGTTTTTATTCGAAAGAAGAAATTATAAAATATCATATAAAGTTCTTGGGTATTATAAGAAGGGGAAATACGAATTTTGTTTTAATGATGATAGCTCGGGCAAAATTTTCGATAATCCTAAAGATTTCTACGATTATATTTCTTTGGATGAAAATCTAATTCCAACATTTGTCCCAAAACAAGGTAAAGATTATCAGAGTTTATTTGGAAAATCATATTCAAGTAGGCTTAGCTAATTATTTTGGAGAGATATTTTATTAATTCGTCTGACGAGTTAATTATCTTATTTGCTCCAGCTTCAAGCAAATCATTTGGGTTTGCTGGAAATTTAGTTACTCTATAACCAACAATATCAACATTAATCAAGTCTTTAACTATATCTTTAAAACCTGCACCAGCCATACAACCAGTCGCAGAATCTTCTACAATTAAAATTGTATCATTATTTTTATTTAAGCTAAGATTATTTCTTTTTAAGGTTTCGTCTAATGCTATCTTGTATATATCTGGTGCAGGTTTAAACCTGCAGCCATAAAACTCAGTACAGAGATAAACGTTTTTGTCAAGCGAAAAAAAATTGTCAAGGCTCTTATCTTTTACTAGTTGCATTTTTCTAATAAAATCTCTAGTGTTCGTTGAACTCACTATACTCATATTTATTTTTGAATTTTTATTAAATATATTTAGCATATTTAGCATATGGTCAGTGAGTTCTAGACTGTTATTACTTAAATTTTGGAAAAATTGTCCATAATAATCCGACATCTCTTGCTGGATTGATATAGAAGAATTTTTTATGTAACCTCCATCTTGTAACCCCGATAAAATTGGTGCAAAAGCCAATCCACCAAATTTCTTTATATAAGTCTCATGACTCATTTCTTTGTCATTGCACCAATACTCATTTTTTTTAAAAAAATCCAATGTTGCTTGTGCATAAAAATGTTCAGTATCAACCATTGTTCCATCATAATCCCAAAATAAATATAGCATTTAAATTTTTTTTAAGCCTTTACTTATTCTGAAATTTACACAATAATTGTCAATAAATATAATAATAAATATTATGAATAATATTATACTAAAAATGAAATTATATTTTGATAAAAATTGTTTACTTATTTTTAAGTAAGCTATTATAATGAAACAAGATCTCTCGTATTCATTTTTAGTAAACAAAATACTCCTCATTTTTTATCAACTTTTTATAAATTCAGTTTACTATTGAGATAAGTTAGAAAGGTTGTATGTCGCTCACCACTATTATTGAATACTTGTGTTTTGCTAGTTTTATTATATCCCTTACAGCTTATTATTCGATGTACTTTGCTGGCGGTTATATTAAGCTATGTGTGTCCTATTTATATTTGATATGGTTGTGTGTGTTTAGTTATCATAAATTACATGTAGCTATAGTCAATATAAGAACCGCATAAAGGAATAAAAGTATCGTAGAAAATAGAAATACCGACGATTTATTATGCATAAATTATCATAATTTTATTAGTTTAAATTGCTTTGTCGTGTTTTTATATTTGTCGCTTGCATTGAAATATGGTAGCGGGAGAGGGACTTGAACCCCCGACAGACGGATTATGATTCCGCTACTCTAACCACCTGAGTTACCCCGCCATTTTTGTCGCATTTTTTTGTTTCGTTATCGCATATTTTCCGCAAACTCAATCAATAACAATACAAATTCTTACAACTTTATATACAATAAATTCTTCCTTCCTACTTTTCAAGCTAATTTTCATATAGCTTAATATGGCTTAGTATATCTCAATGTTAGAACTCCTAATCTAATTATGATTCCTTTGCTCTAACCAACTGAGCTACCCCGCCTGCATACTATATGAATATATATATTTATTTTCCATGTAAAAGTCAAGTAGATTTGTATTATTTGTAATAATTATATAATTATAAGCAGTCCCTCTTCGTCCTTTGGACATTTCTCATCAAAGAAGGGAAATGTCCGAAGGACAAAGGGGAGCTATTTGTATTGTAGAAATATTTTATGCCAGAAATGTATTAATAATATTTATTGAAAAATTATATATTTGGAATATCTTGAAAATAGCTTATTATAAAAATAATATTATGAAAACAACTTTTCAAAATGTTAGGGGAACTCAAGATTTTTTTGCTAAAAATGTTGATAAATATAATTGCGTTATTGAGATAGCAAGGAGAAATGTAAAAGCTTATAATTTTCATGAAATTATTACTCCAATAATAGAGTTTAGCAATCTTTTTGAAAGAAGTGTTGGTGATGGCTCTGATATAGTTATGAAAGAGCTGTATAAATTTCAAGATAGGGGCGATAATATGCTGGCGCTTAGGCCTGAGTTCACTGCTGGTGTTGTTAGAAGTTTTTTAAATAATGATGAATTAAATCAAAATCTTCCGCAAAAATTATTTTCTTATGGTCCTATATTTAGGTATGATAGGCCGCAAAAGGGAAGATATAGGCAGTTTAATCAAATCAATTGTGAATATATAGGAGTTAAGGAATATTTGGCTGATGTTGAAGTTATATGCCTTGGGTATAATATTTTAAAAGATTTAGGCTTAAAAAATATTGTTCTTGAAGTTAATTCACTTGGATCAAATGCTTGTAAAAAAAGATATGAAGAAGCTTTGAAAAAATATTTTGAAAATTTTAAAGAAAAATTGTCTGACGACAGCAAAAACAGGTTGGAAAAAAATCCCTTAAGAATATTGGATAGTAAAGAAGATTGCGATAAGGAATTATTAAAAAACGCACCAAAAATTAGTGATTTTTATACTGAAGAGGAAAAAGCGTTTTTTGATAATATTTTAAAATCTTTTGATAAGTTAAACATAAAATATTTTGCTAATAATTTATTGGTGAGGGGGCTTGATTATTATACTTCAACAGTCTTTGAATTTACAACAAATGATTTAGGTGCCCAGGCAACGGTTTTGGCTGGCGGCAGATATGACGATTTGATTGAGCAAATGAGCGGTACATCAATTTCAGCCGTTGGTTTTGGTGGTGGTGTTGAGAGAATGATGCTGTTATTAGATGAAAAAATGCTTCAAACAGATGAAATTATTGCGGTAATTCCTGTTTCGGAAAATGAAAATGATTTTTGCTTTAACTTGGTGAATAAATTAAGGGCTAAAGGTAAAAGAATTGAATTCATTTACTCTGGAAAATTTAAGAAAAAAATGGAAAAAGTAAATAAATGCGGGGCTAATTTTGCAGTAATTGTTGGTGAAGAAGAAGTTGAGACCAATGAATTAAAGATTAAAGATTTAAAAAATGGAGAAATAAAGGACTTAATTTTATGATAAAAAACAATAAAGGATATAATCTTTTAATGTTAAGCATTATAGTTTTGGCGTTATCTATAATGATGTCAGCAGTTCTAAGATTTTATAATATAACAAACTATAAGAGAAGAATCCTCACAACAACATCAAGGTTTGAAGAGATAGATTTGGCTATAAAAAGTTATGTTGCCAAATACAGCAGGTTTCCATGTCCTGCCCCACTAGACTGCAATAAAAATAGTTGTGGGAGTTCCAATAATCAAATTGGCATTGAAAAAAGAGACTCGGGTGGTAATTGTGTTATTGAAAGTGGCATATTTGAGTCTACAAATGCCTCTTCTAATAAAATATATTATGGTGGTATTCCAGCGCTAACACTTGGCCTAGCAAATAATTATATTGTTGATGGCTGGGGAAATAAGATTGTTTATATTATTCCAGAAGAACTAACAAAAAATAGCTCTTATCATATATTTTTATACGCAAAAAATCATCCAGATATAAGTAGTATTGAAATAAAAAAGGAAATCCATAATATTAATAGGGAATATATACAAGATGGAATGGTTTATCTACTTATATCATTTAATAGAAACACAGAGGGAGCTTATTTATATGACAATAAGAGGGTAAATCGTTTTCCTTCTGGAATGGCAAATTATCCAACACCTAATTTTACAATTGATACCTCAAACAAAAAATTTTTATTTTACAGCAAAGACTACAATAATTTTAAAATAGACGGACTAGAAGAGGAAATGCAAATTTGTCCGGATTTGACTATAGAGTTTGAAACTGAGTATGACATGACATTTGAGTCAGGAAAATATGGAGAAATTGTTTTTTCAAATGAACTTTGTCCATCGCGGGTTAATATTCTGGCACAAGTAGATGATTACTACTATCTTTCAAATTACATAGCTGAGAACGGAATATTAATTGATAATAGAGCTGCGAAGAAATGCGGAAAAAATGGAGAATGGGAAGATGGTTTTGTATACGAGTGTATATTATTATCATCATCAGATACATCACCATCAGGTAAATGTGTTAAACCGAAAGATGATGAGAGATATTCATCACTTGATTGGGGAACCTATACTTTTCCTGTTTCAAACATGGGAGAAGTTCAGGATGAGGAAGGTAAAATAAGGTTAAAATGTATTTATACCAAAGATGGTGCTAAGTGGTATAGAATTAACTTAAATGATGGGGATTAACAAAAAATCAATACGCACACTAAATAATTATGCTTATTTTCAATCGTTCATTCCTCACCGAAAAGACTACACTCACAACAACAAGTGATAAAGCGTATAATTACCTAAATTCTTAATAAAAATAGATCTATTTTTATTGAATTTATATAATATTCTTTGATTTTATACAATATTTGCTTGACTTGAAAAATACTTTTCCTATATTTTACTTAGGTGAGAATATATTTATTTCATTGGGTTATTAGCAAATGGCGCTAAAACAACAACGCATAATTGCAAGTTTGGATATAGGAAGCAACAAAATTGTTTGTTTGGTTGGCTATATTAATGCAATAGGAAAAGTCTGTGTAAGGGGAATTGGACACCAACAATCTAGAGGTATTCAATGCGGAAAGATTATAAATAAAAAAGAAGCGGAAAAAAGTATTTTGGCTACTATTTCTATAGCAGAAAAAATTGCCGGATACAATATTCAAGATATAACCGTAAACATTAACAGCACCGAAATATCTTCATCAACGACAAATACAAATATAAGATTAAATGGAGAAGCGGTTAAAGATAAGGATATAAATAACTTGTTGAAAGACATCAAAGGAATATTAAAAAAAAGCGGCAAGGAAATAATTCACCTTATGCCTTTACAATATTGCATTGATGATAGTATTGTGGAAAGTCCATACAATATAGAAGCAGAAAATTTAGGGATTACATTTCACCTTTTAACATCACAAAAATCAACCTTAAACAAAATAAAAGATAGTTTAAAAGGCATGATGTTGGATATAAATAATTATGTATCAAATGGCTATGCTAATTCTTTATCGGTTTTAAATGATACAGAAAAAGAGCTTGGAGCATTGATTTTAGACATTGGGTCTAGCAATACCAATATGGGACTTGTCTATGATAATAAATACATTTTTGAAGGCAATATCTGTATTGCGGGTGAAAATATAACAAAAGATATTTCAAATATTTTAAAAATAACACAGGGAACCGCTGAAAAAATTAAAGTTGTAAATACTGATTTTTCTTTATCAATAAACGATGAAAACGAACTAATTAAAATAGATATAGATACAGAAGAAGATTTTATAGCTTCAAAAAACAAAATTGGATTAATTAACGATATTGCAAAAGCCAGAATAGAAGAAATAGTCCAAATAGCAATGGAAAAACTAAAAGAATGCAATCTACAAGATGTTCCACAATATATTATTTTAACAGGCGGAACAGCACTAATACCAAACATAGATGATTTTATTGCTGATATTACAGGATTAGAAACAAGAATCGGTTATAATGAAAACAACTTTACAATTCAAGATAAGAATTTAGCTGTTGAGTTAAAAAATCCAATTTATTCTGTTGCAATGGGAATATTAAAGTTTATTCAAAATAAATATAGCCATAGCAGCCCAACGGAAAAAGAATCCACATTTTTTAATATTTTAAAAAAATTATTTTCTTGAGAGAAATAGTTATAATTTTTGTGTTTTTTAAATTATAAATGCTTTTTCTGCACTTCGTAGATGGTAGTAAAGTGGATTCTCAAGGAGTTTATCCTCATGAAAGTGGGGACGGGAATAAGAGCTCACCATTAATTGTAGTGATTGTCATTCCTGTAAATGTCAACTAATTCGTTGATAAAAATTATTTCAACCCTCCAACAAGCCCTCCAATCCTCTAAACTCTTTTAATTTCTTTAACCAAATTCT
>CAZBNS010000036.1:0-15867 GCA_964493475.1 uncultured Rhizobiaceae bacterium
CCCTTGTAAAATATGGACGTGTTTAGGTCCTTAGAAACTTTACTAGACTGCTGAGCATCAAGAGGTAGAGATTCTTGGTTCTTTACCCAGTAATGCTATTTTGACTACTTTTATTATATCAAAACGACGTATCAAGAGCGACTAATAATAATTCAAATATGATATACTTATAAAGTAGCTCCTTAATAAACTGGCAGAAAGACAAACTCCTACCCCTTTTTTATGGGATTAATCACTTAGAGGGTTCCGGACAGAAACTTTACAAAAGGTTTTTGTCCGGGAACACACTCTAAGGTCGATTCCCCGTTAGAAGAATAATCTTTTTAATTTAAAATATATGCACGAAGCAAAATTTGAAATTTATAAAGATAGGTCATTAGAATACCGTTGGCACTTAAAAGCCGGAAACGGCAAAATCATTGCTGATAGTGCTGAAAGTTATATTTCAGAACAATCAGCTTTGGAAGGTATCAATTTGGTTAAATCTCTTGCACCTGGAGCTAAAACTTACAGATTAAATTATTAATCTAAAATAGGTTTTAGCGATCTTTCTGTCAGTTTATTAGGGAGTTTTTTATTTTAAAAAAGTGACAAAAGTGACACTCCTACATGATAAATATTTAATTAAATTATTTATTTTTAATAATTTGTTCTATTTTTTGAATCCTAATCTCACAATTAAGTTCATCAGATTTCTTTATTAATAAACCTCCCGTTAATCTATTTGTATCAGAATTTATTGGGGTAATAATAGCAGTAGTCTGGTAAAAAGTAGGGATAATATATAAAATATTTTTTTCTTCTGAAATACACTCACTGGGTATAGTTCTAAATTCTTTTTGAATTTGTGCAATTTTACCACCAAAGTTATAAAAACCAAATAATGAAAATACAGTAATAATTATAATTAAAGTTGTTGTAATCAAACCATTTAAAATTTGAGTAATCTTTAATATCCATATTACTAAAACAAGTAAACCCAACCCTAACCAAGCCCAAATATTTAAATTAGCAGCAACACCTTGAGCTATTCTTAATAAATCAAAAAAGAATATAATATTGTTTTTTATTGAGAAATCTATGAAATCATAAGGTATTCCAAAATATGAATTATAACCATATTGTGTAAGTATGGTTATAGCATAAAAATATACCCCTGTTCCTAAAAATAATTCAACTAAAGTGGACATTTTAAGATATTACAATAAAGTTATATTTTTTACTAGGATTATTAATTTTCTGGAGCAGAACCTATAAAAACGTCTTTTGTGAGTTTGCCTTTATGTTTAGAAACTAAAACAGTAATAACTCCACTGAACTCAGGAATTTCAACTGGATGAGCTCTAATTACAAAATTATCAATCTGGGATAATTCAGTTTCAACTGCAGGTGGTTTTGTTGGCACAGAAGTTATATTATGTGGAACTTTTTCTCGAATATCTTTATCTCTTAAATCTATTAAAAAATCAAAATGTAAGAATTCGTCATCACTCAATCCTTCTTCTATTAATGAAGTAATGTGAAATTTTGAACCCTCTTTGGATTTTAATAAAATTTCGCTATATTTTTTATCTTGTTTAGGTGGAATTTCAAATGATAAATTATATTCTTCAATTAATTTTTCAAACATATCTGGAGATGATAAACTTAACCCAAACCAGTAATATAAATTATCTTCTATTTTATTAAGAGAACGATTGGGTAAGTTTTTCGTAATATCTTTTTTCCCGTCACTAAAAATTGTCATATGCCAACTTTTTAAGTCTGGCTCAATGGTTAAATGATCTACTATGCCTCCAGTTTCAATATCTCCCTTATCAGAATCCCATAATAACTTTCTACCAATGATGCCTGGAAAAAATATTAATCTTTTTGTTTTTGAGTAACATAAAGATCCTACAATATAGTTGTGCTCTAAATCTTTAAAAAATACATGATTAATATTACCAGTATTTTTACCTTCGTTTATCAACACTCTAAATGGTCTAGCAATAGAACTTTCTAAAGAAGTACATATACCTTTTTCTACTCCTGTAAATTTTTGAGTTATTACTATTTTATCCATATATTTTTTATAATTTTACTGATAATAATTCAACCAAGTCTTCTTCATTTTCATATGCCTTAAAACGACCTTCAAGCATTCCTAATCGATAGTGCACCCCTTCATTCATAAGTCTCCAATTTGTGCCTTCTAGGGTCTGTTTTATGAGTTTCTGAAGGTCTAAACAAGATGATCTTTCTTCTCTCCCTTGTTTTATATCATGAACAGTAAATGGAACTATTACATCTCTTGTAATTTCAGGATCTTTGAATTGAAGTCTGGTGAAATATGCTTTTCCCAGAATAGGTGCAAGCAATTGTTCTAATTCAATAATCTTTAGTCTTTTTATTTTACTTACAGCATCATAAAGTTCTTTATTATTTTCTCTTTCTTTATGTTTCTCTACAATCTTAGTTAATTCATTTGCAGTTCTCATCCATTCAACATATTTCTCTCCATCTTGCTCATTACAGAATCTAGCTCTATCTTTTCCATAATCAGGATCAATGATTTCTTTTTCTGTTCTCTTTTTAATCTCGCTATTTTCTATATGACCACAATTAGAACAAGTACTGGTTGATATCCACATTTCTTCAGTATCATTATCAATCACTTCAACTTCAGAATTGCATTTTATGCATTTAGGTTTTTCATAATGCCATTCTTCACCGTTATTATAGAAAGCTTGTCTTGGGGTGTGATCCAAAGTACAGTCATACATAAAAAGGACTCGGTCAGGTTTACCTAAATGAGTTTCTAAATGTTTACTACTAACAAACATGTCTTTACTACAAGTCCAACACTTTATATTCTTTGGAGCTTCTGCATTTTCAAGGTATTTATCATGATCTTCATCTTCTTTCATCCATTTATCTATTGTTTCTTTTTTCTTTGAATACATTTCTCCCATAACAAAGTAGAGATGTAGTTTATTAAAAGCGACAGATGCTCGGGTTAATTCATTTTCACTTTTCTCTCCTTCAATATGCTTTTTTACAAAATCAGCAGTAATACATTTTTCTGCCCATCTGCATTTTTCAACAGTTATTTTGTCATAACGGTCAATATATTTTTGTCTATCTTTGAGATTTTTTTCCATATATCTAAAATCGAAATTTAAATTTCAAAAGCAGAAAAATCTAATGATAACGATTTAGTATGAACATAAAGAATTTTTTTTGCCCTAGAAGCCGCAACATACCATTTTTTTATGTCATATTGTCCAAAACCAGTTCCAATGTCATCAGCATTAACCATTATTACTACATCAAATTCCAAACCTTTTGTTAAAAGGGTTGTGTCTATGGCCCTATTATTTATATGTCTACCAGTGTGTCTTATTTTATCTCTTGATAATTTCATTGCATCATATACCGAGATACATTTATTTTCTGCTTCAGTTAAAGACGAACAAATACTTTTAAATAATTCAATCCTATTATCTACTATTGAAAAATCAGCAGTATTTTCTAAATATTCAAATAAATTTCTTAGTTTTTGAAGCGAAAAATCAAATACAAGATAAGAAACTTTTTCTTTAATGGTAGAAGATATTTTTTTGTCTTCATCTTCTCTTTTATTAATGAAATTATTATTTTTGTAATATTTTTCAATAGAAGTTTTTATAAAAATTAATTCTAGAAATTTAAACAAATCTACTTGAAAATTATTGCTGTGCTTTAAAACATCAAGCTTTTTTGTTATTTTGTAAAAATCCTTATCGTCTATAGATTCAAGAACATTGTATTTATAACAAAGATTTTTTGCAATTTGTCTACAGTTATTTTTATGAGGATTTATTATTAATATTGACCCAATATCTTTATTGCTTAAAAGCGAAAAACAAAGTTTTTTTAGTGTTTGATCGTCGGATATTATATTTATTTCTGCATAGTCATTCAAATTTATTTTTTTACTTGAAAGTAAATTTCCTCTCATATTTTTAAGATCTTCTCCTAGTTTTACATTATTATTTTTCCATCTATGAGGTATTAATAACTCAAATTTGTTATCTTTAAAATCTTTATGTATATCTTTATATAGAACTAAAGGATCATCTGCGTTAAAGCTAAATATAGCTTGAAGCCAATCACCAAAAATTCTAGTGGGTAATATATCAGATAGGACTTCAATTAATTCATTTGCAGATTTTGAACAATCTTGATATTCATCAACAAAAACACCACTATAAGTATTTGTTAAAATTTTTTTTATTATATTTGATTTCTTTATTAATTTAGATACGGAAAGTTTAATATTTTTACCTTCTTTTTTCCAAACTTCTTCAGACAAAAGAATATGTTGCCTTTTTTCACCCATGTATGATTTATAAAATCGTAATGAAAAACTATCAATAGTTTCTACGTGGAATTTACCCGTTTCTATTTTTGATGTTTTTATTTTTTTCTTCAAAGAAGCTACTCCTGCATGTGTGTGGGTTAATATAAGTTGTTTACCTTCACAAAATTTTAAACATTCTACAATAGAATAAGTCTTACCATATCCGGCTGGTGCTTCTAATAATGCTTTAGGTTTAGATGTAAATAAAGCATAGTCCATATTATTTTTTATACCATTCAATTATATTATTTAGACAAGTTTTTATTTCATTTTTTTCATCTAATGAATCAAATATTTTAAAAATTAAATCTCCTAAATCTTCACCTTTCGATATGTTTTTAAACCAAGCATTTTTATGCATCTTGTCTGCTATATTATTTCTAAGTTCTTCTTCGTCTGTCCAATCATTTATTTCAATACTCAGTGGTTTTTTTGAGTAATCATTATTTATTGAATCATAAATACTTTCATTATCTGTATAATTTTTTGCCAATTCAACAACCTTTATTACTTCATCCCATGGTAAATTTTTAATAATAGCAGTTTCTATACACAAACCATCTGACCAATTACAAATTGTTGCACCTTTTGATATTAATTCTTTTTTTACATTTTGATCTTCTTTTCTATCAGAATCACAAAATAAACATACTTTATATCCTAAATCTAAATAATTCTGAGTATATTCGAACTGTTTACTACCACTACCATCCGCAACCCCTACACCTAAATAACTTAATTTGTGTCCAAATTTTGTATATGTATATTTTTCTAAAGATCTGACAATTCCAACTTCTGTTGCTCCCTCGCAAATAATTATTTTTTTAGAAAAAATAACCTCAGGATTCTTCCTTAATGCCCCCTGTTGGTTTGCCTTTGGGTTGGTACAACTTATAACTCCGTCTATATTTCTGATAATAAAAATATCCGAACTATCACATTCCACAATCACATCTCTCGAATGTGTTGTTATAAAGATTTGTCCTATATTAGTGTCAGCCTCTATAATATCTTCCTTAAGTGTATTGATAAGTGATTTAACTCTATCTGGTTCAAGGCCTTGTTCTATTTCATCTACCAAAGTAATGTTGTTTGCTAGCTGAGACTGAATAGCAATTGAGGTTAATCTTTTCGTTCCTTTACCTTTTGAATATAATGGTCCAACCTTATCTTGTAGAATAAAATTTGTATTATTATTATGGAAACTATTAGCTATCAAACTTGGGCTAATTTCACCATCAATATTTACATTATACTTCTCTAGACCATTTTTTAATGTTGAACAAAATTTAATAAAATCACCATCAAATATTTGTTCTTTCTTATCATCTATATTTTTTTGAATATCTCTGACAACTTGTTGTAGGGCACCTTCGTCTTTAAAAGAACTTGATATATTTTTATATAAATTAAGCAAAGGAGAACCCTTACTTAAAGTAAAATGTCTATCCTGATAATCCTCAATTAAAGAGGCATTAAATTTTGATCTATCGCTGGCATGAATGGGTCTGGTATCTGCACTGTTTGATGACAACACATCCCATTTAGGTTCAAGACTTTTATCTACTGAAAATAAAACTTTTAAACAACATTCCTCTTGATTATCCTCATTCTCTTCATCCCAGATTTCTTTTGATGTTTTTGTTTTAGAGTCCCATTTATGAAGAAAACCACCATAATTATCGTCTCTACAAATTTCCTTAAATAAATCTGGTTTAAATTTTCCAATTGTTACTTCAATTTTTATAGTTTCCTCAATATTTAAATTGTAAAAATCACTATCTTCTACATTAAGCCATCTTTGTGGATATAAAACAAAATATATAGCTTGTAAAATAGTTGTTTTACAAGAATCACCTCTACCAACAAAGCAAATTAGTTTAGAATCATCGAAAGACTGTTGAAACTCTTTTATTCCTCTAAAATTATTAATCTTTAGGTTAAGTATTTGCATACACATATATTACTTTTTATTTGATTTTGTGGCAATAAAAATTGATTTGTCTAACGGCACACATCCGTGTCAGTCCTTTTTCAATATTAATAATTTAAGTTATTTAATAAAAACCTTTATAAATCAAGCTCTTAATTGTAATCATATTTAATAAAGAAAAATCCTTTTCATATTTATTGTTAAAATTTCGATGACAATAAGCAAAACATTATTAATTAATTAATTTTCATTGAAATAATAATATGAAAAAACTAGTATGGACAAATGTCCAAAAGAGGGTTAATGACCTTATCCCTCAAGAGGTTAACCCTCGAACTATATCTGACAAACAAATGTCAGACCTTAAAAGAAGTCTCAAGAAGTATAATCTTGTTGAGGTACCTGCCATAGATATAGATGGCAAGATACTTGCTGGTCATCAGCGTATCAAAGCTCTTCAACTACTTGGTCGAGGTGAAGAAATTATTGATTGCAGAATTCCAAACCGTAAGTTAACTGATGAAGAAGCAAAAGAATATTTAATTGCTTCGAATAAATTAGGCGGCGACTGGTCTTTTAATTTACTTAAATCGTTTGATATTGGAACATTGGAGTTTGCAGGATTTAATGATATTGAATTAACTAAAATCTTTGACCAGGATAAAGAAGTTAAGGAAGAAGAGTTTGACGAGGAAGAAGAACTAAAGAAGATTAAGAAACCTAAAACAAAACTGGGAGACATAATCTATTTAGGAAAGAGCAAAATAATCTGCGGAGATGCGACAAACCCAGAAACTCTTAAAAGATTATTCGGAAATGAAAAAGCATCAATGATATATTCAGACCCCGTATACAATCTAAATATTAATTATGATGGAGGTATAGGTGGAAAATCTAATTATGGTGGTCATGTAAATGATTCTCGTAATTTTGAAGAATATAAAAAGTTTTTGAAAGACAGTATTGAGTGTGCACTTAGTGTATCCCATAAAGATTTACATATTTTCTATTATTGCGACCAGATATATATTGGTGTAGTACAGGAAATATATAGATCACTAGGAATAGAAAATAAGAGAGTATGTCTATGGTTAAAGAACAATCAGAATCCTGTGCCAGGTGTAGCTTTTAACAAGGCATATGAACCAGCCGTTTATGGGGTTCGAGGTAAGCCTCATCTTTCAGAGATTAATAACTTAAATGAAGTTCTTAATAAAGAACTTACCACAGGTAATAATCTACTTGATGAAATCAATGATATATGGACGGTTAAACGTCTATCTGCAAAGGACTATTCACATGCAACATCTAAACCTCCGCAATTACACGAAAAAGCTATTAAACGTTGTTCTAAACCTAATGATATCATTTTAGATAGCTTTCTAGGCTCAGGAAGTACTATTATAGCGGCAGAATCCCTAGGACGTAGAGTTTATGGGTGTGAATTGGAATCACAATTTTGTGACTTAATCATACGTCGATATGAAAAGCTTACAGGGAAAACTGCCATCATAGAACACTATGAAAAAGACGAATAAGATTGTAGATAAAATTTTAGAAGAGCTTGAAAGAACTCCCTTGGTTCAATTCGCTTGTGAAAAAGTTGGTATATCAAGAAATACTTTTTATCGTTGGATGAAAGAAGACACTAGTTTTAGGAAAAGAGTAAGGGAATCAATATCATTAGGTACGGGTGTGGTTAATGATTTTGCAGTTAGTAACGTACTTACTAGTATACAAAATAAAGATCCTATTATGACTAAATATTGGTTAGATAGAAGACATCCAGATTTTAGAAAACCGTATAGAATTGAAATTGATCCGCATGACCTCTTGTTATATGAAAAGTTTGTAGAAGAAAAAGAGAGAATAATGAGAGCTGAACAAGAGGCATCAAGTAAGGTTCATATTGTAAACCAAAAAGATAAAGAAAGAGCAAAAAAGAAAGCGAGAGAGATGTTAGATAAGTGGGTTGGAAAAGATAAACCTAAAGAGAAAAAATAATTATTAAAGCAAAAAAAGCTACAACAACTGAAATAGCAATAATTCTAGTCTTATTATCTTTTTTAATTGCTTTCTCTAAATTATCTTTTTCAGTCTGAATACTTTTTTCAACTTCTTCTGTTGTCATAGTTTCTTCCATTATTTTTTTAGCCCTAGGTGAATCAATAGGGATTAAACTTTTGTTACCACAAAAAGAACAAATGTTGTCTTTTGATGATCTTCTCCAAATGGAATAGATTAAAGCTATAGGAAAACTCACTACAAAAAGATAAAGTATTAATTCTATAGAACTACTACCTCTTATTTTCTTTTTTGAATCACCAACATGACCACACTGAGTACAAACCAACTTTTTAGATATTATAATTATTAAAATAATTAATTAATAATTGTGGTAGATAAACAAAAAGCCTACCACTAGGTGAGAGCCGAGGCTCTCCGTATCTGTTTCCAGATACGACCACAACAGTAACCCTAATGATAGGTTCTTTATACTGTTGTGGATTTTTCGCCATGTCACTAATTTCTCAGTGGTTTAGGCTACTTATTTCTTATTAACTTGTAATGAAATAATAGCATTTTTAACACTATTATTCCAGCCCAATCATATCGCTGATTAATAGTTTTGTTAAGGAAGTTACCAACAACTATTTATCCATATCTTTTTGTATTGTTTCAAATTCGTTTTCTATTTCAGAAAGACGAGCCCTGCAATCCTTAACCAATTTAGCCCCTTCTTTAACTTTTTCTAACCCAGCTTCAACATCAACCTCGTCCTGTTCTTCAAACCAAGAAACAATATCATTTAATTTACCCAAGGATTCCTTTAAATTTATTTTCTTTTCTGCCATATAATTTTTATTAATTAATAATTTTTACTTCAGATTCAAATGAACCATCTTCGACCATTACATTAACCATTTGACCTTTTTTAATTTGTTGTATTTTTCTAACTAAAACACCATTCTCTTTAACAATACTATAACCAAGCTTCAATAATTTTTGTGGATCAGACCTTGTTACAAATTTTTCTGTTGATAGTATCTTCTCTTTAATTTTATTAATTGAACTTCTAAGAATAATCAATGTATTACCTAGGGTATTCTTATCTGAAACAATCTTTATTAAATTTTTCATTCCACCATTTATTTTCTTTGGATATTCAGCTATGTTTCTATTTATTTCAGATATGCGACCCCTAATAGAAATTAATAACCTTTTTAATGATTCTTCTGCTTTATTAAAATTATCAAATATAGATTGAAAGTTTGCTTTTATTATATTGAATGAATCATTTATATTTTTATTTTCACTAAAAATATAATCTTTATATGATGAAAATATTTTTTCTCTATTTAAATCTAATTTATGTAAAGCGTTTTGCCATGTTTCATTCAAAGCATGAGCGACAGCTGTAGGAGTAGATACCATTTTATCGGCAACCAAAGAAACTAATGGAACATCTTTTTCATGACCGATACCAACTAACACTGGTACTGGAAAATTGGCTATTTCCCTGACGAGAGTTTCATTATTAAATGGTAATAGTGATTCTAAAGATCCACCACCACGAATTAAGACTAAAATCTCAATATCTTTCTTTTTTAAAGTTCTAATTGAGTCTAACAAATCTTGTGTTGCAAGTTGACCCTCAACTCTTGAATCAATAAAAGAAATTTTGAATCCAAATTTACTTAAATTAACTTGAAAGTCATTTATAACTGCACCATCTTTTGAAGTAATTAAACCAATTTTATGGGGTAGTATAGGTAATTGTCTTTTTCTAGAATCAGAGAATAGCCCTTCTTTTTCTAATTGTAGTTTAAGTTTTTCATATTGTAGTTTAAGTGCACCTTCTCCGACTAATTCAATTGTTTTTGCGTTAAAAGTAAATCTTCCTAATGGTTTATATATACCAGGTTTTCCAGATACTATTATCTCGAGACCATTTTCAAGTTTTAAACCACTTACTTCATAATCTGATTTCCACATCATACAAGAAAGAACAGCTGGATTTTGTTCGTCCTTATCTTTTATTTTAAAGAATAAATAACTTCTTCCTGGGTATAAGGTTACTTCAGAAACTTCTCCAATAACCCTACCAGAATGATTATATAGTTCCTCGTTTATATTATCTAAGTATTCATTTATTGATACAAAATCTTTACTCATTACCTCTATATAATACAATAAAAACCTTTATTATTTAAGTTTTTTAAAAGAAAAGTTACCAACAAGTTGCCAACACCTTAAGGCTTAGCAAAAAGCTCTTTTTCTGTCATTAATTAATATATGGATAATACAAAAATTAAGTATGTTTTATATTCTAGAAAGAGTACTGAATCTGAAGAAAGACAGATACTTTCTATCGAATCTCAAATCAAAGAAATGTTGCAATTAGCAGAAAAAGAAAATCTTGAAATAGTAGATATTCGTCGTGAATCACATTCTGCCAAAGATTCAGGTAAACGACCTGTGTTTTGTGAAATACTAGAAGATATAAAGAGAGGTAGGTTTAATGGGATATTAACTTGGGCACCAGATAGATTAAGTAGAAATGCTGGTGATCTTGGTTCATTAGTAGATTTAATGGATCAAAAACAATTACTACAAATAAGAACATACGGGCAATCATTTACAAATTCTCCGAGTGAGAAATTTTTATTAATGATTCTGTGTTCTCAAGCAAAACTAGAAAATGATAACAAAAGTGTAAATGTTAAACGAGGATTACGAACGAGATGTGAAATGGGACTTAGACCAGGACCAGCAGTAATGGGTTATCTAAATGAAAAGAGAGTAGATAGAAAATGCGAGGTCATAGTTGATCAAGAAAGAGCTCCTGTTATTAAAAAGATGTTTGAGAAAGTAGCATACGAACATTGGAGTGGAAGAAAGATATACAACTGGCTTAAATTTGAATTAAATTTCAAAACGCCTAAAGGAAACAAAGGACTTACTTTTAGTAATATTTATGGGATTTTAGGTAATCCATTTTATTACGGTTATTTTGAATATCCAACTAAAAGTGGTAATTGGTACAAGGGAAAACATGAACCAATAATAAGTAAGGAATTGTTTGATGATGTTCAAAAACAAATGAGGAATCAAACACTTGTGACTAGAGAAAGTAAAGAATTTGCTTTTACTAAATTAATAAAATGTGGATTATGTGATTCAGGTATAACTGCTCAAGAGAAATTTAAGAAACAGCAGAATGGTAATACTCATAGGTATGTATACTACGGGTGTAGCAAATCTAAAGACAGAAATTGTAAGAGTGGGTATATAGAGGAAAAAGAACTAATTAAACAAATAGAAAATGTGTTAGATTATGTTGAATTAAATGAAAATGAAGTAAAGAATAAAATAAATATTTTCGTTACGAAAGTAAGAGATTTTAATAGTTTTGTTTATGGAGAAAAAACTAGTATTGATATTGATAAAATCGATACTAAGAATTATGTAAAATTTGTCCTCAAAAAAGGAAAAGAAGAAGAAAAGAGAGATATAATTTCAAGCTTTAAAAATGGGTTAATTTTAACAAACAAGACAATAAATATTGAATTTGTAAAATAACAATAAGATTCGTATTTATGTTATACTAACTTATAGTTTCTAATAAACAAAATGAGTGATAAATTAAAGATAGATTTAAATAAAATATATAATGAGGACTGTTTGAATTTAATGAAAAGAATTGATGATAATTCAATTGATTTAATATTTTCGGATCCACCCTATAATTTAAGTAAAAGTAATTTTAAAATTAAATTTGTTAAATCTGGTGGTGCCGACCTAAATACAAACAAGGGTAAATGGGATAATTTTACTAGTAATAATTATGAGGATTTTTCTAAAAAATGGATTAATGAGTGTTTTAGAATATTAAAACCCAATGGATCTATTTGGATAGCGGGATCATATCATAATATATACACAATGGGTTATTTGATGGAAAAAGCAGGTTTTGAGATATTAAATGAAATTTTATGGCATAAAACAGATGCTACTCCAAATTTATCATGTACTAGATTTGTTGCTGATCATGAAAATTTTATATGGGCAAGAAAAGGAAAGAAAAATTCTTTTAATTATAAATTAATGAAAGAAATGAATGGTGGTAAACAAATGAGATCTATTTGGAGTAAGGGTAAAACAACAGGTGGCAAAAAGGTTCACCCAACACAAAAACCAGAATGGTTATTAGAAAGAATAATTTTAGCTACTTCCAATGAAGGAGAAATAGTATTTGATCCGTTTATGGGTTCTGGTACAACTGCTGTAGTGGCAAAGAAAATGAAGAGAAAATATTTGGGTGCAGAAATTGATAAAAATTACTTTAAAAAATCTTTAGAACGAATTAAAAAAATATAAAATGACAAAACACTATTTAATCAAAGGAGATACATTAAAAGTTATTCCTAAAATAAACTTTATTTTTGATTCTGTGATCGTAGATCCTCCATATAATACATCCCATAAAAATACTAAAATTTTAAAAGGGAGAAAAGCTCTTTCTTCAGATCTTGGTAATTGGGACTATTTTTCAGATCAAGAATACCTTGATTTTACTAGGGAATGGATTACTTCCGTTAAAGATAAAATAAAAGAATCTGGCAATTTGGTAACATTTTGTAAATTAGAGTATGTAAGTGACATAAAAAGGATTTATGAGAAACTAGGATTTAAGCACCACGCCACTATTATATGGCATAAAACAAACCCTTCTCCTTCAATAAGAAAGAATGGATTTCTTTCATCCTGTGAAGCTATCCTTTGGGCAACAAAGGGATTTGATTCAAAAAAAATCTCATATACCTTTAACTTTTTCAGACAAAATGAGATGCACAATTTTATTGAAACTCCAATTTGTATGGGAAAAGAAAGAACAGAGCATAAAACTCAAAAACCCAAAAAGGTTATTTCTCATTTAATAAAAATATTTACAAATAAAAATGATTGGGTTTTAGATTGTTTTGCTGGTAGTGGAACTACTATTTTGTCTGCAGAGGAATTTGGTGTAAATACCGTAAATATAGAAATGGATAGTAAATATTTTAATATTATGAAAAATCGTGCACAAAAAGAATTAGGTGGTCAAAAAGTTAAAATAATATCGAATTTAAAAGATATTAAAAAATAACAGAAATCTCTGAAAAGGTGCTATTGTCCCAATTTGCTCTATATGCTTTTTGTTTGTCTTCGTCAACGCATAAGAATACATCAGGGATCCTGTTCCCATGTTTTTCTTTTAATGGTTTAAATAGTTTTAAAATTAAATCTGGGTCCCATTTTTGTTCAGCAAATAACCACGCATTAGCCCATGCATTATTTTCATGATGTTTATGATTAAGATAATTTTTCCAATCATGTTCAAGCTCCAATTTTTGAGTAGTGCCACCAGAATATTTCAATAAGACATCACAACCTCCGGAACTAGATACACTAAAACCCACAACATCCTTATTATCAATTGAGAAATTCTTTTGAAACTTTAAATATTTTTCTACAAAAATCCATGTCTCTTGTTGTTTAACATTTTCTTGAATTTCCACTTCACTAGAACATTCTTTACTTATTAATTCTTTCCATTTATAAGAAAGTCTTTTTTCTATATTTGCATTGCCATCAGAAAATTCTTTTATTGCTTCCTCTAGGGGATATAAAGGATATATATTGCCATATTTATCTGTACATTTTTTGGAATCTAAAGATATTCTTAGAAACATTGGCTTATTTTCTATTAAATCTTCAAATTTTATAGCATAAATATTAGCCCAAGAATTTTCTTCAGTTGGAACAACCAATAAGGGGTGCATATTTTTCTTTAAAAATTTTTTACCAGACCAGTAGTTATATAAATTAAATTCTAATATAGAATTATTGTTTCCAATAAAATTATTCAATAGACTCCTTATAAAATATTGGTTTTTATTAGTTATAACAACAGAATCCTTTTTGAAATTGATTGAATCTCTTTTTATTCCTAAATTATTACTTTCTTTTTTGAGCATTACTTTTATGTGTGCCTGATTTTCTCTAACTTTTGATAACCAAGTTTCTGTTTCTAGTAGATTTTTCAATTTATCGTTATTTGTATTAGCTGACATATCAGATGAATCTAATATAATTTCACCATTATTAACAGCATTAACTAGACGATCATCTCTACCTAATGAATAAAACGGAACAATCATATTTCCTCTCTTAACAAAACCCTTAAGGGTTAAAAGGGTAGAAAAATTTCCACGCAAACCACCAAATTTTGTATCGTCGATATATTTATAATCTTTTTTATCAGACCTCACTCTAACTAAATCAGATTTATATTGATTAGCTAATTTAACTAAGTCATTTGTATTAAAATAACTCTTTTTGTAGTGGGCCGATATTTCTAACGCTAAAAAGAAAGTTTTTTGTAAATTAATTTTATACATATTTATATAGATTTTTTATAAGCCTGTTCTATTAAATCCATTGCATATAGTAAATCATCTGAATTTCTAATAATTATCTCATAGTCTCCGTTCCCCCAATGTCCCTTTTGTGGTTTAGTGAAATCAGTTGCAATATTTTTTGGATCATTTAATTGACCGCTTTTGATATTTAAGGTTGCTCTTATTTCTTTTGAATAAAAGATTAAATCAACAAAATTACTAGTTGTTTTGTATGCTATATATTGTTTTTTGGGAATTTCTTTAATGTTTGAATCAATATTAAATATCCTTTCTCTAAGTTCATTAAATAAAGTTTTAATATAATCACTACTTTTTAGCAGATGATCTTCTATTGTAAAAACCTTAACTTCTTTTGAAACATTTTCAACTATTTTATTTTTTATAATTGTTTTTACGGACTCTTTTGAGCTAGAAGATAATAATTGATTATAAAGTATTGTTGAATTATCAAACATTTTAACCTCCCATAATTCTATTGGTAAATCTTTAAAATTAATAGCATTTTGCTGATATGTAGTAAAAGACTTTGCTATAAACAAAACACGTGACTGTGACCAATCAATACTATCTTTATTTAAGCTTTGGTTTTTCTTTTGATTATATTCCAAAATAAAATCAGCCTTATTATTTAACATTAAAGAGAGATATGAATAACCTTGATCAATTACACTAAAACTCTTATCTCTTTTATATTCAATAATCACAAAAGCACCAGCTTCTTTGTCAAAAGCCAATGTATCTAACCTAAAATTATTAAGTTGAAATTCAGTTGTTATAAATTCCAATCCAAAAATAGTCTCAATATTCTCTTCGGTTAGATTTTGTATACTCTTTTCGAGATCTATTTCTTTTTCTTTTATGGGTTTTAAATTTAATCCCTGAATATTAAAAATTGGCATATACAATCAGGATTATACAACAATTATTAATTTATATCTATAAAAACATAGTAGGTTCGATTTCATGATATGTCTTTATTTTATACATTAAAAATATGCTTTAAAATAAGGTATCTCGTGCTAGCACGTGCTGGCTGGGAGACTAGGAATCGAACCTAGATTAAAGGCTTCAAAGGCCTCTGTCCT
>CAZBNS010000037.1:0-15278 GCA_964493475.1 uncultured Rhizobiaceae bacterium
ACTAAATATACTCAAAACTGTATGCAATATTTCAAAACAATATCAAAAATAACAAGATTGCGTTTACACAAAACATATAAGCAAAATATAAATTATATTATGCTGTAAAATAGTAAACAGACAGCAAAAAGACGTAATTATTTGGTATATTGGCGGTCTGTAGTTAATTACGAGTTAATAAAGCTTTGTATATATGTAAAAAAGGAAAATTAGTTAGAATGCTCTGCTCGCATTACAACATAATAATCATTAAAATAAAATTCTCCAGATTGAGAATCTAAAATTAAAAATTGAAATAAATACGTATTATGCATAACAATAGATTCATTATCCAATATCATTTTAGTTAATGTGCCGGATATCAGGTTACTTTCTCGCGTAAAAGTTCCATATGCATACAATATATTTTCATCTGTTTCAAGATAGATTAATGCTGTATTATCATCATAAAACCGGATGGTGATAACGTCATCGTCTTCGGTTATTTTGTAAAATGGTTGTAATTCATAATTTGCATCTTGCGGGGTTGTGATACACCCACTGCCAACAATAAAAGCGAACGTTACAACTAATAGTAACGTGCCCAAAAAGATTAATTTGGGGTTTAATTTGGGGTTAAATTTTTGATTTTGTTTCATTTTTTACCACCTTTTTAGAAAAATTGTAATGCTTTTTTATTTACGCCTTTACCTTTTCCTTTTTTTGCTGGTTTCGATTTTACGGCAAGATTGCCTAGTCCTAAATCGAAACTTGGAGAGTGACGAATTTTTTTATAACTCTTGATTGGCTTTTTTATTTGCCTTTTTGTTGATGATGTGCGTTTTCCGTTGTTATTTTCGCTCAAATACGACTCGAAACCCAACTTATACGAATCCGCGCGCTCAATATCATCGCCCCCAAATAAATTTAGCATTTGGTCAGCAGTCGCTATTTCTTTATGGTTCACTTCGTAAAAGGTGAATAAACCTGCTGATTTGCTTCTATTACGCTTTTTTGGATCGTCGTCACGGTCGTATCTAGGTTTAGGTTCCGGTTTCGTGGGCGGGTAGGGTGATGGATAACCCATACTACCAAATGGACTGCCAACTAAATAAGGACTACTGTAGGGCGATGTGCTTATATAAGGACTTGCAGACCCATAGGGACTGCCGCCAACAGGACTACTGCCCATATATGGACTATTACTATTTGGGCTGACAGGCACATTGTATGGAGAGCCATTTTTGTTAAACGGAGCCATATATGGAGAGGGAGATTTAGTTTTGTTGTCGTTAAATGGAGAGCCTTTTGGAGTAGAACCTAAGGGCACAAATGACAATTTCGGTGAACTAGTCTTATATGTAACATTTGATGGGCTTTTCGTTGGTTTCTGGGTGATATAGGTATCAAACGATTTAATTAAAGGTTGTTCGCTGGGTATCGTTCGTTCAGGGCTTGCCTTTGTGCCTGTGCTCGGTCTGCTATTATCAAAAATACCGTCTATTCTGCTAAAATCGCTTATAGAGGGTTCTTTTTTCGTAAATGCAGTTTTGTATTGACTGCTTTTAACTTTCGGTGTCGAACTTAGCGGTTTGCCTTTACTCGTTGTTGCGCCGATTAAACCAGCACCTAAACCGAAATCGGCTGTAGATGCGGCTATTTCGCGTGCATTATCGCCCACAGATGACCGTTTAACAGTCTGGTCGATGTTTAATACATTTTGTAATACATCGTTCGACATAGAGCCTTTTATTGGAGCGTTAGGGCGAGTTTGAATCTTTGCGCGAGTCTCAGAGCTGACCATATCATGTTTTACCAACTCATCCATAAAATCAGCATTAAAAATCTCATTAGATTTATCTTTTATACCATACCGAATATGTGTCTTTAAGTATGGGTCGGTTTCAATCGATTTTTTGGCAGTCTCGAATTTACGTTTAACTAAATATTTCGATACGGGGTTCATTTTAGCGGCAGGCAGAATATCATTAAGCACGTTGTAGACTTCACCATACATCGAAAGTGCATCTTTACCCCTATGTGCGTTATTTGCCTCAAACGCGGTATGTAGTCTTTGGCTAAACTCGCTCGCTCCCTGGGCACGTGATTTAACCGTTTTAATATCCACCGTTTGCCATTTTTCCTTTTTGGTTGGCGAGTCGCCTGCTTTGTCACGACTCCAAACCACTTTTTTCATTTGAGTTATTTTTTGTCCGGTTGCGTCCTCAACAATTCTAAATTTAACACCATCCGGATTCTTATATTCTTTTACGATTTTTCGAATTGCAGACACACGAGGGGCAACATTACTTAACGTGCCTATAGTGTTCAAAACTGGAAACAGACCACCGGGTTGTATTTCTCTAGTTTGTTTTTCTTTTAATCCTGTTTTGGGGTTCACATAATCGTATATTTCGCCGGTTTTATATGAATCTTTATCAATATTTGTTTTATAATTGATAGTTTTAGGGTTTTTGAATGATTTACCATCTAGGACGGTTGCCGACCGGCTGTTGTACATAGCGTTACCCGTCCGGCTCATCGCCGCCCATAACGGTTCATTGGCTATGCCCAAATCGCCAGATTTAGCTTTAAATACGTTATAATCACCCGGTTTTAACGCATAATCGAACGTATATACGGGAGTTTTCCAGTCTGCGTTTTCGGCGTCGTTTAAATCGTCGATATCGGCATCTTTTCCGCGTTTATTGTCAGCAATTTCAAAGATTTTATCTTTTTCGGTATGGAAATCGAAGGCGTGTACTTCGTTTTGATCATCTGGCGATTTGACCACGACTCCGGCACCATCTGATTTCGCGTTAAACCCTCTATCTTCGCTGTTTAAAATGCTAATAGTTTTGTCGCGTATATACTCCGCCCTTTCGCCCGGCACAAACATATCCGCATCTTCTGTTGTACGGTAGGATGGTTTATTTTTGCTATAACTATCAAAACTAAACGATCCGTATGTATGCGCTCCTTCTTCGCTAAAGAGATTCGTTAGTTCACTTTTTTGCGAATCGCTCAATCTTTCACCCAAAATAGAAGCTCGACGCAAATCAATGTCAGGGGTTCCAGTTTTTATTTTTTTGCTGGCATCGGCTACTGTTTGCACGTCTTTATAGGTTTTAACTGCATGTTTTGCGGAGTTTGGATCTAAAACCTGTGAGACGGTAGCATACAACTTTTCTTTATTGGCAGTATCGATAAGACTGTCACTAATTCCTCTAAATGTAGCGGTTTTTCCAACTTTCAGGCCAGAACTAAGACCTTTTACCACACCAGCACCACCAACGAAACTAGAAAATATATCAAGTGTGGCTTCTTTCGGGTTTTCGCGCCCATATTGCTCTAATCCGGTGATTGCGACCAATCCGGCGGATTTTCCGTAATCAACTAATGCATCTTGGGGTAAAGTGTCGCTTGCAGTTTTAATGTGTTGCGCGGTCTCTAATGCCGCGGTAGGCAGACCGATAATACTGCCGGCCATGCCAAGAGCCCAAGAGGCTCCCTCACTGCCTGTTATAGGGTCATTTTTGACGCTTCCGCCAGTAGCGGCAGAAACAATAGCATTTGCCCCCATATTACCCAAGGTATAAGGCACTAACATAGGATTACCTATTGTTGTGATAAAATCTAACGGTTGTGAGATATTTGGGTCATTTTTAACCTTATCGGATAAAATTTGCGCAGTTTCGCCAATTGCTTTTAAATTGCCAAATAGGTTACTCGTTATAGGGTTTTGGTCATACCAATAGCCTCCATCTGTCGCTATTTGCGTATCTATGATGCTTTTTTTATCAAAAAACCCTTCTAATTGTGTGGCATTCGGGCGTATAAGTTGGTCGTCGGGTAGTTGTCCCAAAAACTGTTCGGCTTTTTCGGCTGAGCTGACAGACGGCACACCTACAACAGTTTTAACATCACTTTTTGTCAAAAAAAATCCTGATGGATCGTGTGTTGATGCTAATACAGGGCTATTTCCGACATATTCATTAAAAATACTCTCGTGTGTGTCTGTTAACTCCGCTGTGTCTAAATTGCGACTAGTTCCGACGATCGTAAAACCGGATAAACCGCTTTTACTCGCTGATGGGGTGTCTGTCCAGCTCGCTTTATTTCCAGCTGGCGAATTGCCTTTAATTCCGCCTGTGTTGTAATACAATGTAGTTTTATCGCCCGATACAATAGCGGCAAATGGATAGGCGTTCTCGCCCAAATAGCCGCCTCGTTGGTCGAAACCATTAAAATTAACGCTTTTATCACCAAAATCTAAATCGGCGTTTAGGGCGCGTTCGGCTTCGTCTCGCGATGTAAACCCATTTACAACACGAGGTGTGTTAAAAATCGAATTACTATTTTTACTAACTGCAAAATCGGTCACATTTTGTTGGTTATTTACGGGTTTAATCGTGTTTTTTTGCGTTGTAAAGGGGTTGTTAACTGCCGCTATTGGTTGAGGCTGATTGCTAGCCGCCAACTGTCGGCTTATTACATCAGCCATATTGGCGGGTTGTTGAGCGTCGTTGATTGGTTTGGCATAACTGCCAGTCGCCGGCGGCGGAATATAGTCGCTACTGTCCGCATACTCATCCGCGGGTCGTACGGTACCGGCGTGCCGAACGGATCGAGGTCGATCGTCCGCATACTCATCCGCGGGTCGTACGGTACCGGCGTGCCGAACGGATCGAAGTCGATCGTCCGCATACTCATCCGCGGGTCGTACTGTGCCGCCAGGCACAGGCACAGGCACTGTTTCTAATGTCTGATCTTCTGATTCGGCATTTGCCATTTGTTGGGCGATGACCTCGGCCATATTGGCAGGAGGGGCAGGCGGGGGCTGGCTCTGGTTGCTGGCTTTTTCAGCCAGATAGGCTTCATATGCCACAGGACTTATACCAACAATATTACTACCATCAGAGCCAACATATTGCCCGTTATTACTCATATTTTTCACCAATTATACAATTTCTTGCATTAATTTTTGTGTTTAATTTGTACATTTTACAAAATCACAATTAATTATGAACACTCTGTATATTTAAGTGTAATTGAGGATAAAAAAAGTATCGAATTTCATTAAATAACGATAAATAATGATATTAATTTTAAAAAATGCTTATTGTTTTATGTAGATTCGCCTTTCATATTTTGCGTTGGGGTGTTTCAAGCAAATTTGAAATGGTTTTTCGTCCTTTATCGTTATTGCAACTTTTTTATTTTCCTGCATTATTTTGGACATATCTTGAATCTTTTTCAATAATCCATCAGCTTTTTTTAATATTATGTTGTTTTCATCGAATTTTTTAGTCGTATCAATTCGACATATTTTGTGCTGACTGCCATCGATATATCCCAAAACATGCAGAGTTACAATATATTTTTCAAAGGTGAACCCATCGGCTAACAAACCTCTCCTTTTGCGTTCGCCATAACCGCTTTGTAAAATTATAAGTGTCTTTTTAGGGTAATAACGAATTAACGAATTTAATTTTGATGTTATTGCGTGCTGTTTTGTATGCAATTTATATTCTGGCTTCTTCTTTAAATTTTCCGATTTGATGATAACATAAGGGTTGTTATTTAGTTTTATCTTTACTTTATGCATTTGAGTTTTTTTAATTATTTTCGACATGTCCTCTAACTTTTTTTGATAATTATTAGCTTTTTTCAAATAAATGTTGGTTTCGCTAAATGGTTTTTTTGTATCGTATCTAACTATGCTGTATTTATGCGGTTCATAGCTTAATTCATGCAGTTTTGCCACAAATTGTAAAAAACTAAAATCGTTTTCGATTATGCGTTTATGCTTCAAATGAGCAAAATAAATGTCTTTTATATGAATTAAATCATCTTTTTTGTATAGATTTAGCAGATGAGGATAACTTTTGATAATATAACGGATATCATTCTCCATTTAAACCACCTCTTTCATTTTTATTATTACTCGTTTAGGCTTCTGATATGAGCAATTGCGATAGAAAGCGTCTATATTTTTCATCTTATTATGGGCTGAATCATCGTATACTTTAATATTATCTGGTGACCATGGTAATTTTTTATCAATTCGGATGATTCGCATTCCTGACACAAAGCCTAACTTGTGTAGGCATCGTGCGTACTGCGGATAAGACATTGTACACCCTACGCGTTTGCGCAAATAATATGTCGTTTTGATTATATCGAGGGTCTCTTTATTATATAATCTTAATAAATCGGGCGTGATTTGTGGACTTTCTTTTCTTTTATTCATTTTGATAATAATAAATTAATTTTCCATATATTTAAGCGTTATTCATGATTTTTTAATACGAAAATTGATGTTTATTTCAAAAAAGAATGTTAAAAATGAAGTTATTTAATGGAATTGAGATTAGTTTTATTAGCCGGAATCATAGCAAGTAATTCGGCTTTTAATTTTGGTTGACACTCAATTACAGGAAAATAACTTTTTAATACCTCAATTGAATTAACACATAATTTCATTTCTTTTAGTCGCTGCTGTTCGTCCTCAACCTTGACCAAAAAATACATAATTAACATCTGTGCGTCGATATCAGATATGTCATTTTTAGACATGCTGGCCAACATTTTTTGAATAAGTAATTCTACTTTCATATACACACCTCCTTTTTTGCTTTATAATAAGCAGTTGTACTAATACCTTTTAATTTTAATGCGTTGCGAAGAGCTATGCCCGATGTAACCATTTCATTTACCTCATCTATTTTTTTAGATAAATTTGGGTCACATGTTTGCTTTTTAACTTTTATTGCTGTCTTTGGCAGTCCTAACTCTTCTCTTTTTTTGGCAATTGCTTGATTTAATGTAGCATCACATTCTAATATTTTTATGCGCGCCTCGGCTTCTCTCAATTTATCATAATCTTTTAACAATTCATTGTTTTTAGTCGCAAATATACGATATTGTTTTAGTTTTATGTTGCTAAGTTGTTTTTTAGTTCGGGTTTCGTCTTTTTCGCGTAAATCCAAGGCAGTAAGATGTTTTTGCATAACTTTATCCGAAAATTCGTTAAAATAACAACGCATTACAGTACACACATTATATTGTCGAGAATGATTGGATCTAATGATGTGAATTTTAAAAGACATCATACGCCGGATACTTAAATCGACCAATGCTGCTGATGGGGTTGTTAGTATGACTATATCCCGCTGCGTACGACTGATGGTTAATACATCGTTTACAATTTTGTTAATAACAGACATACTATTACGATTATTCACTGTCAGACTTGCATCATCTAAAATGATAACTTGTCTTTTTCGTTTCCCGATAAAACCAATCAGGTTTAGTAAACTTTCTTCTTTTATGCTGGCCACATTTTCGATGTTAAAATAATCCGCGCTGTGAGATGTATTACCATAATCAATTATACTTAACTCGTCCGCACAAAGCTTTGCTAAACTAACAGCCGTAACACTTTTTCCGGATCCACGTTCACCACTCAAAACGCATAAAACATCTTGCGTTGATGTTTGGCTAACTCGTTCAGCAAAAAATTTTGGCAAACTTTTAAGACTTAATGGTTTGTCAACAATGGGAGCTGCCTTACAAAACGAATCTAATAAGGATAGATATGTATCTTTATTGTTATTCATTGGTTGGGGTCACCTCGTCGCTATCTTCAATTGTCATCATTACACTTTTAACAGCTGCTTGTGTCCAATGATCATCAATAACACCCACCATCAAGATACATTGGGGGGCAACGCTGGCCATATCAGTTTTTAGTTTGCCGTTTATTGTGCATTTGTTCAAAAATTCAGTTGTTAGTTTCTTTCGTACGCCCTGGTCGCGAACGAAGTTAAGCAGATGCAAGGTATTAACAAACAAGGTACTGTTATTTTCTACATCCATCTGAATAGATAACAAATTAATGATTTTTAATTTGGCATAGTTGTACAGGTAGTTGTAATCTAGCGTGTTAATAAACTGCACATTTGACACATCATCGAATGGCAGGTTATTGTTATTTTGTGTTACACACATATCAGTCATTATATAACCGTACACAGTCACTATATTTAAACGTTTTGTACACAGAATAATAAGAAACATCTCTAATAATCCTCCAATTTAGAAAATAAGCTCATAGCGTTTTGTTTTGCTCACGCGCGGGCGTAATAAGCGGTATAATATATTTATACGCGCGCGTAATTTTTTCAAAAACTATTTTTTGCTACGTTTCGGGAAAAAATACATACAATTATTATGTCTATTTTGTTTTGTAACGACCAAAAAAGTAAACGTCGCAAACAGTAACGCGCACCCGCTATGATTTGGGGTTATGGTGTTGTGCTGCTATGCTGCCTTGCTGCTATGCTGCCTTGCTGCTATGCTGCTACGGTGTAGAGTGCTGACCTGTGTATGTTGCCAACCCGTCTATGTTGCCCCATTGGCAATGCCTCATTGACATACGCATAAGGTGTTTGTATGTAGTGCATTGTTCGCAAAATCCTAGACCCCATTTTTATTTTAATCGGAGTCCAATTTGGGCTTTAAAAAATTAAGTGTGTGAATATGTCTTATGTGGGGGTGTATAGGTGTATGGTCAGATACTTATATTGCTTCCTTGTAGCTACTTTTTATCTTTGTCAAAAAGCATAAGGTAAAGCGATTTAGAGCGTATTTAACCAATCGGGGTTCATACGTGACTTTGATTTTATGAAAAAACGTCGCTTTACCCGCTTTACCTCGCTTTACCCAAAAACAAGGTAAAGCGAATTTGGGCTTGTTTTGGCAATCAGATGATGTATATAGTTTTTTTATATATTATTTTTTATTTTTTTAATACCTTTACCCATACCCCTTTACCAAAATCACAAATTGCAAAAAAGAGCAAATAAGAGGGGATGTATAGGGGTAGGTAAAGCGATTTTACAAAACACCCATCTAAACCCATATCAGGCTCCGATTCGCCTAATTCGCTCTAAATCGCTTTACCTTCGTCGAGGTAAAGCGAGGTAAAGCGGGTAAAGGTAATTTTAAAAATGGAAAAGAAGCTCATATAAGGATTGGTTTTCAAAAACAAGCCCAAATTCGTTTTACCTTGCCAAACAGAGCTGAAATAATACAAAAAAGAATGAAAAAATAGGGTTTTGTTTATGCGGATGTTGCTTTACTGTCTGTCGTTGTATCCAAATAAAAGATACTAGTTTTTGCATTTTCAATCGCATCGCATTTTTCGTATTCGCTGACCGCATCCCATGCCGCATTATATGTTTTTTTGTCGCATTCGCATAATTTAAACAGCATTTCTGTGCCGTATTCCGGATGAGCGGCACGCAATAAGCGGATTTGCGCAATTGCCAGGTCTATGCCTTTTTTGCCTGCGTTTTTTTCCTCGCAAATAAAAAGGGTATTTTTTGTGAACTTGGATTCGCAACTATATCCGTTTTCGCTGAGGTAGCGGATAAGCTCTTTGTCGTCTTTATATGTCCACGGGCAACCGGTAGCCTTGCGGACTTTCGATAATGAGGTAAAGACCTTTTCTTTCATTATTGGTTTTAATAATTCGATTATTGCATCACCGCATTTAATTACACTATCTTTAAAGGTCGGCGCGCCGAAAATGAATGAATATGAGGCATTTTCAAAGCACTCTGCTAAATCTAAAGCGTCTTGCATCGCGTCCTGACTAACGGTAAAGCGTTCAAACATACCTTCTTTTTTTGCCGCATATCCGAGTAAAGCGATTGGAATTGCTAGTCGTTTTGCTATTTCGATGCGTCTTCTCATCATTGCGGCTCTTGCTTTGGTAATTGTTTTATTAGTTTTTATTTCGGTTTGTATATCGACGTATAAATCAGCTAAATCTATTTCTCCTTTTTCCAAAACGAGGTCAAAAGGAGCGGGAATGCCTCTTTGAAGCTTAAATCTTGATACTTCGCTGTTTACATTATAGCCAGTTGATTTAAATAATAAAATGCTACGTATTAAAGCTAATATCTCGTCATTTAATGGCTTTTTTGCCGGAAACTCGTTAGGTCTTACAATCGTATCGGTCAGCTCAATCATCGAATATCTGGCATAACTGCCGTCTATATACTCTTCTTCGTCTATATTTTGACGGATCCTTTCGGGCGTGCCGAAGCATATAAGACTTAATGCCGGTCTATCTACAACGGCAGTTTTAGGGCTGTTCGCATCATTCGGGCGCAAATCTGCGTATGATTTAGGCGCTAAATAGCCGGATGTATCTGTATATGAACACGTAAAGACACTTTGCGCGGTTGCCGCCATCGTGTTGTTACGCATATTAGACAGCATCTTTCCCCATTCGTCAATTGTGCCTAGATTCTGCGGGTTGTTCGCGATGTGGGCATGGACAGCCGCACCGGAAGACACATCCGATATCTTACTTATCAGCTCGCGGGCATGATCCTTATCTATCTGAAGCATCAAGTCGTAAAAGACACTATTGAATGTATTTTTGCCTGTGCCCGAATCGGCGCCCAATGCTAAATAAATAGAGCTATATTGCCCCCCGAAGTTGTAATAACGACTAGTTAACACACTCGATAAGGCAATTGCCGCCATATATGCCCAATCCTTACGCGGCAAATATGCATTAGCCATATAAAACTCGGCAAATGCCGCCATGGCTCCTCGCAGCTGGGGGGCATTTCTTAGATTTGGATTATCGCTCCCTGCGGAAAAAGTATGTAAATGAATAGCCATTATACTGATACCTCTTCTGTTTGTACACACTCAAAGGTAAACGGTGTATTATCCTTTAATTGCTCGTTGGTAATACCGGCAAAGTGACTTAGTGGGCATGCTCGTATTTTGTCATTTTCGATGATAATCACAACGCTTTTATCGAAAAAGTAATCAATTGAAGCGTCGTCATCCATCATATACTCATACTCGCATCCGAGAGCCGCGGCAATTGGCATTAATTCTTTTTTAGTGTTCTTATAAACAAACTCCAGTTTCAAGCCTTTTTGCGGTAAATCGGTTACAAATTGCATGTAAACCTTACCTTCTCTTCGCGTCATGTTCGTTAGATGCGATATACACATACAAGATTGCATTATTCGTCACCCTCTGTTTCTCCGTATGACCCTGGTTCTAATACTTCGCCTTCGATAAAATACGGTACATACTCGAAATCGAAAGGTTTTGTATCGATTTTGCTTAATTGAACGAAGTTTCTTAGCGGAAATGCGGTCAATTTATCGTCTTCCTTCACAATTACGATGCTTCGATTGTAAAAAACCCGAAGCGAATCGTAATCCATCTTTTTAATCTCTCTCATCTCTTTTTCACACCCTAACGCTTTAATCATCGGTTTTAATGCGTTTTTCGTGAAATTATAACAAAATTTGATTCTAAAGCCTTGTATATCGAGTGGAAAGTCTGTTGAAAAGACCAGATGGGCGATTTTGTCCTCTATCCAATAGCTCTTAAGGTGAGCGATATATACAATCGGTGAACATTCTGTCATTAATAGATCACCTCGTCGTTAAATGGTGTGTAATTGGCATCGTGCATAGGGCAGTATCCACCAAAACCCCGCTCGCATCTGGAGCACGCAATTAATTGTTCGGTCGTGTTGGCAAAATGATACATACACGGTACAAGCGGTACGTTTTGATTAATATATTGTGTTTTTTGGTTCATTTTAAATACCTCTGCGCTTATATGCGCGTTTAGGCAAGGCAAAACAAAAAACAACAAGAAAAACAGTAACTATATACTCTCTATAGTAAACTTTATATCTATAGAGGTTCTATATATATTACACAGGTTTTCTTTTATTTTGGTTGGGTTGTCTGACAACTTGCCCAACCAAAACGTTTTTATAATCTTTGACCTTTGCTTATATAAACGTCTACATCCGTATATATAAATGTAACTCATGACGTTTTTACTTTCTCAATTGATTCTCAACTTTTTCTCATCGTTAATTCGATAAGTTTTGATGTTTATTGATTCTAATTCGTTACTTTCTTTCATAGTATCTTTTTTATACTAACTGTATATATCGTATATACACAGTATGTACACCAATGTTATAAATATGTAACATCGCGCAATCTCGGATGTAAAGTATGTTTTACACCACCTACAAAATGTAAAGTTTGTTTTACATTGTGTAAAGTTTGTTTTACATTATTTTTTGGGATTCGATTAAAAATGAAGGCTTTTGGGAGTGCGCATATCATTTTTACATGTATTGGTGTGGCATAGAAGGTTATTAATATTAACAAAAACAAAACATGATGCATTATATGTCTCAATCAGACCCATTTGTTAAACTTTGTGCGTCTTTTCCGGATGCCGAAATAAAAAATGTATTGGATGTTGATTATGAAGCAAAAAATAGCATAATAATTGAATATGGGTATGCTTTTATCTATATTTCGCCTCAATACGGCAAGAAATACAGATACCCCTATCCCGATGAAAAAACAGAGTTAGTATTAGCAAAAATACAAGGACAATTGAAGGATGGCTCTACCGTGTGCCTTGTCGACACACGGCTAACTCCATTAAATGCAAAAAAGAAGTGCGTTTGGTGTGGAAACGAAACAAATGATGCTGTATTAAACGCAAATGACACATTTAACAAGTATCCCTCTTTTTGCTGTGACTATTGCCGCAATAAATATAAAAACTACCTTCGATTGACTGCAAGACTCCTAAAAGACGGCAAAATAACGAAAACAGAAAGAGATTGGCGATTATGGGCAAGTCCTATAATCGAAACGACTGCCAACCGTTCATTATTAATGCAAATGATACTAGACGATACTAAAAGCGCACTAAACGACACCGAAAAACCCATATATCCAAAAATAAGTGATAATTTTGCGGTTTACGATAATGATATATGGTATATACAAAAATGCGAATCGTGCGGTAAACGTTTTTTAAGTCGATTAAACGCCAAATACTGTTGTGATGCATGCCGAAAAAAAGCAAGTTACCAAAAAAATAAAAAGAATTAAAACTTAAAATTTTTAATAAATTCCAATATTGGCGTATTTTTATACAATTTATCATAAACTCGCATGTAAGTATTGCAGATAACAGTTGTTTCGTCGCTATCGTCATAATTTGCTTCTTGCACGGTGTGGCCGTTACTGCGTCCGGCTATTTCGTTTCTTATTTCGCCGCTAACTCCACAGGCCTTTAGGCGGTTATTTAGGATTTTACGAGTTATTTTTTGCGTGATTGGCGGTAAACCCTCTGCTTTTCTCATTGAATTGAGTCTAACAGGGACTATTCGGCTATTTAGTCTTATATCTGTTTCTTTTAATAGATAATTACGGCAAATCTTGAGATATTCAAATGGTAAATACATATATTTGGCGTTTTTAGTGCCTGACGAAAACATACTAATGTCAATTTGTAATATCTTCTTTTTGCCGTTTGTAATGATATTAATTTTACGTTTTTTTGCGTCTAATCGCAAATACAGATGGAGATGTGAATACCTTACACCACTATAGAGCATAATGCTAAAAAGCATTCGTTTTTTGTCGTTTGGCAGATGTTGCCAAATCTCGTTTAATAGGTCATCATCTGCCGATTTGAGGGTTTGTTTTGGTTCAGCGTAGAGCTTGTTCTTTTTTGACATTGCGGCACGCCAGGTCAAAATACTAAAACCATTAATATTATCAATGTTTTTAAGGATTAATAGATTAAAGAGCTTACCAAATGCCCTATTACACGCATTAGGGAAGGGTTGCCCTTCGTGCTCAACGCGCCAAAATTGGATGTCGGATGGTTGGTATATGCCTAACCCGTGCATCCGTATGGCCGACACGTAAGCACTAATTGTTATTGGTCGTATACCACCCGCTTGCATCAGTTTTACGTAATCATATTCGTGTTCCAAAAAAACCTCGCAAATTGATTTTTTCGGTTTATTTTCGTCTTTGTAGGCGGTCGTGGTATCTGACGTAAGGTTAATGCATCCGGTCGCGTCTGGGATGTATCCAGCATCCGCAAATTGAATGATTTGGGACGCCGACAACTGACTTATATGTAATTTGGTTGTTGCCATTTTTTACTCCTTTAGTGTTGGCATTTAACGTAAATATTAAATACCTTTTAGACAACCTGATGCATTAACCGTCTAATCTTTTTCTTTCTAAATCCTAATCAAATCCTTCTATTTGTCAATTCAAGCGTAAATCCAACTCCGATGAAAATCTAATCCGTTTAACAGCTTTGTTTTATGATTAGCTTCCTATATGGTGTTTGATTGGTCTAATCGTCGCTGATTATACTTCTTTTCTAATTCGTTCAGATTGAGCTTATTTTGACAAACAAATCATTTTTATGGATTTGTTACGTGCATTTCGTGTGATGAAACACATCAATTTTAAGACATTTAACGCATCAAGTTTAGCTGTCTTTATCTGGCTTGTTTTTTGATTTTAACCCTGTATAAGAGGATTAAAAAACAGCCATTAGTGTTATAATTAGTTGCTATTGTATTAATAGTTGTTGTGTGTCGAATGACGAAATACACAATTAAAAAAAAAGGAAAGATTAGGGTAATACAAACCCGTTATTTTGTTTTCGCGTCGATGCTTTACGCTTCGTGGATGGCTTTTTTTTTGCGGTTTTGCGCGTCGATGCAGATTTGCGTTTAGTTGTCGTTTTGCGTGCTGATGGGTCGATTGTGTTAAACATGCCTCCATTATTGCCGATTATCATATCCAAGCCAAACCCATTTGCTTCTCTTTTGCCTTTTGCACGATTAGCATTAAACATAGCACCATTCCCGAAAACTGTATCAGTTCCGGCACTCATCCCTCCGAATATTGAAGATTCTTTGCTGTTGCCCACCCCACCTAAAAGGGAATCCCCAAACTCGCCTGACATGTTGTTAAATCCGTCTGCGGACAGACGACCATCCACGCCAAAACCAAATGGATCATATCTTTTTCGTTCGTCAGAAAATTCGCTTTGTTTAAAGGCGTTTCGTCCTGAAAACTCGCCCTCGTATGGGTTCGTCCCACTCGGTAAATACAAATCCCTTGGCTCGTCTGAGCCGAACGATTGCCGACCCGCATTGACGGGATAATACGGGTTATAGCCGCCGGCGTTTGTGCCTAAAGTGACTGAGTCAGCCCCGCCGAAGCGTCCACCGCTATAGGGTCTGCTTATGCTTCTGCCTGGACGACTGATATAACGTGATGGGCTTTTGCCGCGTCTTACTGGAGCTTGTACCGAAAAAATAGGGTCTCCGCGTTTAAATCGGCTGTATTTAGCGCTCGCCGCTCCTGCCGCCGCCCCGAACGACGCGCCGAACG
>CAZBNS010000038.1:0-5915 GCA_964493475.1 uncultured Rhizobiaceae bacterium
TATATTATTAGTGCAAAATAAAACAGTTGACATTTACAGGAATGACATACTGAGACAGGACATTTAAAGTCCATATGAGTTTTTCCTTCGGCAAACTTCAATTTATCATTCGCTTTCGCTCACTGGTGATTGCAAATGCCTTGCTTCGCAAGTGTCCCTTACCTCTCCTAAACCTTGTTTTCTAAACTAACGGAGCCTGCCGCTGCGAAAGCAGTGGTTCATTAAGAAAATCAGCTACGGAATGACATGCTTGGAGAAATACAAGTAATAAAACAGACTATTACCAAAAATATTTCTATTTTTTTGCTTGACAATTCCTAATTTTTCACTATAATATGAATAATGGCTTGTTAATATTATTAAACAAGTAATTCTCGACGGAGGATTGATAAATTAGAGAACAGCAGCTACAATTCATATTATGTATTTATACATTTTCGCTTATTATTTAATTTATTAATTCTCCACTTTTATAATTCAAAAACAATTAACAAATTTTCTAAACATTTGCTTGAAATTTTATCTGGCTACTCTATATTCTAAGCAGGCGAATAAATCTTTAGAAAATGTTTGAAATGGGAAAACAACAAAAAGAAGAAAATAAATTTGAAGAAACTCAAAATTCAAAAATAGAAACTGAGGTAAATAACGACAAAAAAACGGAAAATCAAGAAGGAGAGAAAAAAGATGATGAAAAGATGAAGTTAAAAGAAGAAAATGAAAAACTGAAAGATACTCTGATGAGAACGTTGGCGGAGCTTGAAAACACTAGAAGAAGAGCTATTGAAGAAAATGAAAAAACGGCAAAATATGCAATAAGTAAATTTGCGGAAGACTTAATACCTGTGATGGAAAATTTTTATTTAGCTTTTAAAAATGCTGGAGATGGTGAACAAATTGATTTAAATAAGGCTAAGATTTTTTTTGATGGTATAAAGCTAACGCAAAATGAATTAAAAAAAGTTTTTGAAAAAAACGGACTGTTAAGATTATTTCCAATCAATGAAGAGTTTAATCCAGACTTTCATGATGCTATAAGTCAAATAGAATCAGATAAGAATGAAGGCGTAATTGTTGATGTTATGCAGTCTGGCTACACTATAAAAGGCAGATTGCTAAGGCCTGCTTTAGTAATTGTTTCAAAGGGTAAAAAATAATATGTTATTGTCAAAAATAATAGAAAATTGTGAAAATGAATTAGAAATCTCTAATTTTAGAAATTTTAATGTTGAGGGAATTCAATCGGATTCTAGGTTGATTAAAGAAAATAATATTTTTTTTGCTATTGATGGTTTGACAGTTAAAGGAATAGATTTTGTTGATAAAGCTATAGCAAATGGTGCAAAAGTCCTAGTTTGTTCTAAAAATAAAGAATATAAAAACGAAAATATTGTTATTATAAAAACCAACGATGTTATTGGTTTATTGGGAAAATTTTTGAATATTTTTTATGCTAAAAAGCCAAAACATATAATCGGCATTACTGGAACAAGTGGAAAAACATCTATTGCTGAATTTACTAGACAAGCTATTCAAAAATTAGGATATAATAGCGCTTCCATTGGAAGTTTGGGTATAAATTTTGAAAATTCCCATTTAAAAGAAGATACTTTAACAATGAGAGAACTCATTGATTTACATGAAAAATTGAATTATCTTAAAACTGACAGAAATATTGACTATGTTGCGATGGAATTTACAAGCCAAGGCATGCACCAAAGAAGAAGCACGGGCATAAATGTTGAAATTGGCGTATTCAACAATATTACTCCGGAACATTTGGATTATCACAAAACTATGGAAGAATATCTCGAACAAAAAATGACATTATTTAAAACAATATTAAAAAATGGCAGCCCTGTTGTTTTAAATGCTGATATTCCAGAATTTAATAAAATAAAAGAAATATGCCTTTTCAAAAATCATAAAATTTTGAGTTATGGTTTTAACGGGGATTTAAAAATTTTAGATATAAAACCACACCTTGACGGACAAACTGTTAAACTTAAATATTTAAATAAAGAATATATTTTGAATACTCATTTTATTGGAAAATTCCAAGTAATGAATTTATTGGCGACTTTGTGTATTTTAATTCAATTAAATATTGAACCAAATGTTAAAAAATTGATTAGTGTTTTGGAAAATATTAACCAAGCCGAAGGAAGAATGGAATTTGTAGCAAAAAAAAGTAATGGCGCATCAATTTATGTTGACTTTGCACATAAACCTGATGCTTTAAAACAAGTTCTTGAGGCAATGAGAGAGCATATATCCCATGACAAAGAGGCCAGATTAGTAGTTCTATTTGGCTGTGGCGGCGACAGAGATAAAACTAAACGACCAGTTATGGGAAAAATCGCAAACGACCTAGCTGATGTTGTTTTTGTGAGTGATGACAACCCAAGAACCGAAGATGCAGCAACTATTAGAAGCGAAGTCATGGTTGGCTGCCCCAACGCCTTTAATATGGATGATAGAAAAATAGCAATAGAAAAAGCTATTGATTTTTTGCAACCAAAAGACATTTTGATTTTAGCTGGTAAAGGACATGAAAAATATACGATCATCGGCAAAGATGTATTGCCATTTGACGAATTTAAAATTGTAAAAGGCTATTTGAGAAAACAAAACCAGCTTTTTGATAAAAATGATTAAAGGATACATTAATAGTGTTGAAACTTGCGGAACCGTTGACGGACCAGGGATTAGATATGTTTTATTTTTACAGGGGTGCGTTTTGCAATGCAAATATTGCCATAATAGAGACAGTTGGAATTCTAAAAATTTTAATAAAGCCGAAACTCCAGATGAAACTTTATCAAATATTTTAAAATATAAAAACTATATCAAAAACGGCGGCATTACGCTAAGTGGCGGAGAACCATTACTCCAAGCCGATTATTGTTTAGAACTTTTAAAACTGCTAAAAAAAGAGGGAATTCATACTGCTCTAGACACTTCCGGCTATATTTTTGACGATAAAATTAAAGAAATTTTAAAATATACAGACTTAGTTTTACTTGACATAAAGTCAATAAATCCAAAGATATATAAAGAACTAACTTGCGTTGATTTAAAAAACACTTTACTTTTTCTGGAATATTTAAAGGAGATTTGTAAGAAAGTTTGGATAAGACATGTTGTAGTTCCAACAATTACCTATAATGAAAAGGATTTAGAAGATTTAGCAAAATATTTAACAAATTATAAATCAATAGTTGAAAAAGTGGAATTATTGCCATATCACACCATGGGAATTATTAAATGGGAACGATTGAATAAAGAATATCCTTTGAAAGATGTAAAACCTTTGTCAAAAGAAGATCTTGATAAGGCAAAAAACATATTTAAGAAATATGGATTTTGATTTTGCAGTTCTTAATATTTGAGATTTTATAAAAAATAACCCACTAAATAAATTTGTGGATTATTTTTAAAGACTTTGTCAACAGCATAGCTTAATAAATATTAAAAAAATGGAACAAATGGCATATCAAGATTACAGCCAGATAATAAAAGAACCAATATTAATATTAAAAATATTTTTTTCATATTTCCTAAAGTTTTTAATCATAATTAGTATAATTCAAACCAAATAAAAATTGCAATGATTTTTTGTTTTTTGGGTGATTATTTTTGATGATTAATATAAATTGCCGCAATAAGATTAAAAATTTAGAACATTATCAGCATATTCAACTTAAGCATTTGTCCGACTGTCTCAGCCGAAGATACATAATTATATCCAATTCCCATACTAAAATTTTCCGAAAAGTCTAAATTAAACGAAATTCCGCCACTATAACTTAATTCGTCTATCTCAAAACCATGAACATTAAAATATTGCGTATCATCCTCATATCTTGCCCTTAATTCAACTTTATTATCCTTTAGATTTTTATTCACATAACCGTCTAACACCGTCTTAAACATCATGCCATTAGACAAAGTATTGTTAAGACTGATAGCTAAACCAGCACTCACATTCAAAAACTCATAATCCTCTGTCTCTATTTCTAAATCAGCAGCATCAGCGCCTTTTTCATGAAAATCCTCAATAATAATATTTCCATAAGTCGCAGCAACTTTTGGAGTGAGCATTATAAAATTATCAACAAAACCTTTTTTATATGTTTTTAATTTTTTCTGTTTATTTCCTTCTATCGTCCTAAGATTTAAATTTTTAATAACAGTATCAACTTCTTTATTTGCATTATTATATAGCAATATATTAAAGCCAAATTCACTTTTACCATAATAAGAATATCCTTTATAATCAGACTTCGCCACCTTATCAAAATTATAAAAATTAATTTTTCTTTGCTGTTTATATTCATTATAAGAACCGCCAGCATTTAGCGATAAATAAGCCCATTTGCCATATATCATGCTATATAAATCAAAATTATTTGTCGTTGCGCTCATATCATCTCTTGTTGAGCTGATATAGTCCAAATCATTTGCATCATATTGATTTAGCGTATAAGAAACCCCAAACAAGAAATTATTATTCACTCTAACATCATAACCAAGACTAAGACCCGCAAATGTTGACTCATAGCCAAAAATATTTTCTACAGTATTCTGCTTAAAAGTTCCGCCAAATCCCTCAACCCAAACATTGCTTTCATAAAATGGTTTTGTAAAATAATCCTCATAATACTCAATATTTTGGCCTTTTTGTCTTTTCATATTATAATCAGCGCTATTGGAATTAAACTTCATCATTCTATAATTACCCAATCTTTTATCTATATTATTTAACGATATTTCCAAAGATTTTTTAGCCATCTCCTTATTCAATCCAGAAACATCTGGAGTTATATTTTGCAAAGCATGATAAAAATCACCATCATCCTCTATATTTTGCAAGTTCGAAACTAAAATCATATCATGAAGCGTTTGATCAAGGAACGTCCAAGTATTTATAACATTAGCAGCTGTAATTGTTGCCTCAGAAACAATATCGGTTGTTGGATATCTATTATTTTTTACCACAAGATATAAATTATGTAAATTGGTTTTATCATCAAATTCAGTTTCTAATTTTAAATTAGTAAAAATCCCCTCATAAGTCAAACTCGCTTCAGCAAAATAATCAACAGTCCACGAATCTATAAAAAATTTTTCACCGACATCTACGTCAGTTGAGATTATATTTAAATATAAATTATTATTAGAAAAATCTAACGAAACTCCATTTCCATCTTCATCCTGAGCCGGTCTATTCAAAATTTGAATTAAATTATACATTTGATCCATATATTCATTATTTGTATCTCCTTTTGTATTTCTTAGAGATATTATAGTTTCAAAATATCCATCTGTCTCATAGCTAATTCCCGCAGTTGAATCGTTTAAATTTAATGACATATTACTCTTATCAGCACCTTTTAAAGATAAAGAAGGATAATCAATACTTGGTATAGACAAAATATTTATTGTATTAATATAATTTGTGTTATTTAAAATTAGACTATTTCCTTCTGTTATATTAAGTTCAAGTATTGCATCAGTAGCATTTGTCCCAAAAGTAGTATAATAAAAACTGCTATCAACAGTATTATAATAAGAATTATCATAATGGGTGTTAATATTAACTGTTCCGCCTTTTACAGTTCCACCCAAAAAACTATCAGTATTTAAATTTAGAGTTCCATTATTTGTTGTGGTCGTAATATAAGCTGCATTATTTAAAGTCAAACTGCTGCCAGAACTTATTATAAGGGAATTAAGATACGTAATTACACCGCTATCATTTTTTCCAAAATGTGTCGAACTATCGAAATAATTAGTGGCAGTAGTTCCATCACCAATTATAACGCTTCCCGTTCCATAAATCGAACCATCTATTCCATCATCAGCATTTATGTTAACTGTTCCCCCATTACCCATAACTTCACCTGTATTTA
>CAZBNS010000038.1:6015-15252 GCA_964493475.1 uncultured Rhizobiaceae bacterium
GTGATACTTGAACCATCATTAATGTTAACTATTCCCGTAGTATTTATATCTCCAGCGATACTTGAACCAGCCTTAATGTTAACTACTCCCGTCGTAACTATATCACCATTCACAACTGAACCAGAATTTAAATTTAGAATTCCATTATTTTCTGTGGTTGTAATATAAGCTGCATTATTTAAAGTTAAACTGCTGCCAGAACTTATTTTAAGGGAATTAAGATAAGTAATTGTGCTGCCATCATTTTTTCCAAAATGTGTAGAGTCATATTCATAATCAACATCAACATCAACACCGTTTCCAATTACAGCAGTTCCCGTTCCATAAATAGAACCATTTATTGTGTCATCAGCATTTATGTTAACTGTTCCCCCATTACCCATAACTTCACCTGTATTTATATCTCCAGTGATACTTGAACCATCATTAATGTTAACTATTCCCGTAGTATTTATATCTCCAGTGATACTTGAACCAGCATTTATGTCAACTTCTCCCGTAGTATTTATATTTATATTTCCAGTAATACTTGAACCACTATTAAGAGTTAAAAGTCCGTTATTTGTGATGGAATTAATATGTGCTTCCTTACTCAAAGTTAAAACATTTCCAGTACTTATATTAAGGAGTTCAAGATCGTAACCATTTGTTCCAAAAATTGTGTTCCCTAGGAACGAAGAATCACTATAATTTTTATCAATATTTACAATTCCATCTCCAGAACTAGATCCTCTAATTGTTCCATCAACAAAACCAGCACTAGATAAAGTAAGCGTATCAGAACTATTTAATACATAACTATATGTAATAGGTAATATTATGTTATAGTCTATAGCAAAAGCATTTGACGAAATGTAGCAGAAGCTTAATATAAAAGTAAATAAGCAAAAAATAGTTTTTGATATTATTAAAAATTTTTTACTTTTCATACATTCCGATTAGGCTTTCATTACATCAAAACCAACAACTATATTTTCACCATTAAATTCATCATTAAACGAAAATTTACTGTCAATTTTATCAGCGACTTTTAAACTAATTGCGAGGGTTTGTTTTTTAATGTAATCAACATTGTTTTCAATAGCCTTTTTTAAACTGTCAGATGTGGTCTTTATTAATAAATCAATTTTGTCAGACAAATCCAAATTTGCGTCTTTTCTATTTTGCTGTATTGTTCTTACTAAATCTCTAGCTAGTCCTTCCAATTCAAGCTCTGGAGTTATTGTTAAATCCAATTCAATCAGCGCTTTATTGTTTGACAATGGCTGCAAATTTTTAGCGTCTTTATTTTTTGGTTTAAGTTTTATAGTGTATTCATCTTTTTCAAGAACAATTCCAGCAACTTCGACTTTGTTATTATTTAGCTCTTTCCATTGGTTTGACTTAACGGCTATCATTATGTTTTTTAATTTTTCGCCATATTTTTGTCCAAGCTTTTTCAAATCAACTTCTATAATAAAATCAGCGACATTTTGTAAATTTTCTTCAAAAACTATATTTTTTACATTAATTTCGTCAGCTATTATTTCCTTATATTTTTCTAGATTTTTTAAATTTTGGCCTATAATTTTAATTTGATTTAACGGTAGCCTTACCCTTAAATTTTCCTTGTCTCTTAAAAAAAGAGCTGTTGAACAAATTTCTCTCACCAAGTCCATTTCATTAACTAAATCGCTATCAAAAGTAATAGTTGATATATCCGGAAAGTCTTGCAAATGAATTGAATTAAAATCATTCATACTTCTAGTTCTAGTTATCTCAATTATTTACAGTATAAAATACTTTTTATTTATTTCAATGAAATTATTGATTATTATTTTTGATACTTTATTTTAAAAGAAAACACATTATAAAATGTCAAAGTTTATTTTTATAACTGGAGGAGTAGTTTCCAGTCTTGGAAAAGGCATTGCTTCAGCTTCTCTTGGTGCGTTATTGCAAGCTAGAGGTTTTTCCATTAAATCAAAAAAGTTAGATCCATATTTGAATGTTGATCCTGGAACAATGAGCCCAACTCAACATGGCGAGGTTTTTATTACAGATGATGGCTATGAAGCCGATTTGGATTTGGGACATTACGAAAGATTTACTGGAATAAGCGCTTCAAGAAACAGCAATATTACTACAGGGCAGATTTATCAAAAAATAATTAGCAAAGAACGAAAAGGAGAGTATCTTGGCAAGACGGTTCAAGTTGTTCCCCATATAACAAATGTGATTAAAGAATTTATCACAGAAAATAATGACAATGCGGATTTTGTTTTATGTGAAATTGGAGGAACCGTTGGGGATATTGAAGGACTTCCATTTTTTGAAGCCATAAGACAATTAGGCTTTGAATTTGGCCGAGAAAATACTTGCTTTATTCATCTAACATATCTTCCATATATCAAAATGGCAGAAGAATTGAAAACAAAGCCAACTCAGCACAGCGTAAAAACTTTGCAAGGACTTGGCATCCAGCCAGATATTTTATTATGCAGAGCCGATATGGATATACCGGCAGAAGAGTTATTAAAAATCTCAAGATTTTGCAATGTAAAAAGAGAAAATGTTATTCCCGCCTTGAATGTCAATAATATTTATGAAGTTCCTTTAGCCTACCACAGCGTCGGCTTTGACACTCAAGTAATAGAGCACTTCAAATTAAAATCAAAAGAGCCAAACTTAAAAATCTGGGAAGAAATAAACAACAGCATAAACCACCCGGAGAAAACGGTAAGAATTGCCATCGTTGGCAAATATACAAGCCTAAAAGAATCCTATAAATCTTTGATTGAAGCTCTGAAACACGGCGGAATTGCAAACAAAACAAAAGTCGATATTGTTTGGGTTGAATCAAGATTAATCAATAGCGAAGAAGACTTGAAAGTTTTAAAAAATATTGACGGAATTCTTGTTCCAGGCGGTTTTGGCAAAGACGGAACCGAAGGAAAAATTTTGGCAATAGAATATGCAAGAAAAAATAACATAGCATTTTTAGGCATTTGTTTAGGCATGCAAATGGCAATTGTTGAATTTTGCAGAAATGTTTTAGGTATTAAAAACGCCCACTCAACTGAATTTGAAAAAGATTGCGAACCAGTAATTTCATTAATCACAGAATTTGAAAAAGACGGCAAAAAACAAAAAAGAGATGAAAACACTGATTTAGGCGGAACTATGAGACTTGGCGAATACATAGCTTGTTTGAAAAAAGGAAGTTTATTAGAAAAAATTTACGACAAAAATAAAATTGGCGAAAGACACAGGCACAGATATGAATTCAATAATAAATATAAGGAACGAATTGAAAAAGCTGGGCTAATCTTTTCCGGACAATCTCCTGATGGAGAACTAATGGAGTGCATAGAACTACCGTCAAATAAGTTTTTTGTGGGAGTTCAATATCATCCAGAACTTAAATCAAGGCCTTTTGATCCAACACCTTTGTTTGTTGAGTTTGTAAAAGCTAGTTGTGTGAAGTAGTGTTATTTATATAGTTCTGTTGCGATTTCTATTGCTATGGGTGGTTTTTGTAAGTGATCTCAAAAAACGTCAAGAAACTTTACAAAAGGGAGCTACAAAACAACGCACATTGTGTATATAGCCATTTAAATTTAAATTACTATAAATAAAAATATCAAAAGTTAGCAATCAGTTCCAGAAACTATATATTTTAAAAGGCTTCAATATCGAAATAAGTGTAATAACTATAGATACAAAAAACACCCCATGTTAAACAGAGGGTATTAAAATATAAATATTTTTATTAATTAACTATTTTGAGTAATATAATCAACTGCTTTTCCAACTGTTGTAAGTTTTTCTGCAGCTTCATCTGGAATTTCAATACCGAATTCTTCCTCAAATGCCATAACTAATTCAACTTGGTCTAAACTATCTGCACCTAAATCTTCTATAAAACTAGCTGCAGGAACTATCTTGCTATCCTCAACACCCAAATGATCAATTATAATCTTTTTTACTCTTTCCAAAACTTCAGTCATACCTTTTTAAATAATTAATAAGCTATGTCAAAATACTAATTCTTCTTTTTTAAATAGCAAGTTTTTTATGGTTTTCTTTGGATTTAGTAAAATCAATATCTCATAACCTTATAGCTTTTTATAATATCTATTATATTTCAAATTATTTCATTATAATTTATTTAAAAAATTATTTTCTATTAGCTCAAAAAATTCAGGACAAGTTTTACTAACGCATTTTGGATTTTTTATTTTAATTCCGTCTCCAGCCAATCCCAATATAGTAAAAGACATAGCTAATCTGTGATCTTCATAAGTTTCAATCTCTACATTTTTTGGTTTTCCAGGATAAATTTTAATGCCATCACTAAATTCTTCACATTCAATGCCAACTCTTGTAAGTTCAATGTATATTGAGTGTATTCTGTCGCTTTCGTGATTTCTAATATGAGACACTCCTATAATTTTCACTGGAGCATCAGCAAATACAGCTAAAACGGCCAGCGTTGGCACCATTTCGGCCATATTAAACATATCAATCTCAAACCCGCCTTTTAATTTGCCATTATTGGCAACTGCTATTGAATTTGCCTTATATTCAACTTTACAGCCCATTTTTTCAAGGAGATTTAAAAATAAAATTCCGGGCTGTAGAGTGTTTCTATTTAGATAATTTATTTCAACTTTTCCACCCGCTGCCGCAGCAATTGCAAAAAAATAATTTGCAGTATTAAAATCAGTTTCAACATTAAATGTTGTTGCCTTATAGTTTTGAGGACGCATAATATCACTATCAAAGATTATTCCAAAATCTTTCATTGTTTGTATAGCCATTTTTACATACGGATGATTTTCATCATCTAAATCAAGCGGCATGACTTTTACTGGTTTTTGCAACAACGGCGACATCATGTAAATTGCACTCACATACTGGCTTGACTCTTTTCCAGAAACCTCAATATAGTCAGCATTCAAAGCAGCAGATTTTATTTTTAACGGCAAACTGTCGCCTTCAATATTCGCCCCAATTTTTCTTAAAACATCAACCAAGGTTTTTATTGGCCTCTTTCTTAATTGTTCGCTTCCGTCTAAAATAATTTCTATGTCATTAAATTCTGAGATTGCAGCGACCAACAATGCCAACAAAAATCTTGATGTAATACCAGATGAACCGACAAAAACTGATGTTGATTTTTCTATTTTGCCACCACATCCATAAATCGTAAAATCTCGCTCGTTTTGCTCTATTTTTATTCCTAAAGATTTCAAAGCACCAATACAATTATTAGTATCATCACTGTCTAAAACATTTTTAATAATAGATTTTCCATCAGCGAAGGCAGCCAGCAGCAAAGCCCTAACGCTCAAACTCTTGCTGCTTGGAATATTCATTATTACATCTATTGGTTTTATAATTTTATTTATATGGAGCATACTTTTTTAACTTTATTAAAAACTACATCAATAGTATCATTTCTTTTTACATTTACAATATACTTTGCCATTTTATAATAAGGCAATCTTTTATCAAATAAACTCTTCCAATCACTATTTTTCAACAACAAAGGCCTAATATTGTTTTCTTTTTCCAATCTTTCCCTTATAACATCAAACGGGACATTTAAAAATACGGTATCAACATTCTTAAACAATTCCCTATTCCTTTCTTGAATAAAAGCACCTCCACCAATATCCAATATACAACTTTTACTAAGATTTTTCTTTATTACTTGATGTTCAGTGTCTCTAAAATAATCCTCACCAAATTCACTAAATATTTCCTTAATCGTTTTTCCTACAAGCTTTTCAATTTCATCATCTGTTGAAACAAGCGGTATTTTGCAATATTCTTTTAAGAGTTTTGAAGTAGTCGTTTTTCCACTACCCATGAAACCAACCAATGAAATAATCATAGAATATTTAATTTCTTCAATTATTATTAACATATTACTAAATAACAAAATTGCAAGAAAATGGGAAACACATTTGGAAATTTATTAAAATTAACAACATGGGGCGAAAGTCATGGAATTGCCATTGGAGGCATCCTAGACGGAACTCCATCAGGTATTGAATTAACCGAAGAAGACATACAGCCGTATCTTGATAAAAGAAAGCCCGGACAGGCCAACACAACAGCCCGCAGCGAAGAAGACAAAATTCAAATATTATCCGGTACTTTTGAAGGCAAAACAACCGGCACGCCCATTGCATTCATAATACACAACAAAGACCACAAATCCGACGATTATTCCGCCATAAAAAATTTATTTAGACCCGGACACGCAGATTATACATATTTTCAAAAATATGGCATTCGTGATTACAGAGGCGGCGGCAGAGCCTCCGCAAGAGAAACAGCAATCAGAGTTGCAGGCGGAGCCATAGCACGAAAAATCATACCAAACATACAAATAGAAGGCAAGCTTATTGAAGTTGGAGGATTAAAAGAAAATTGGAATGAATTACTTGAAAAAGTTAAAGCAGAAGGAGATTCCGTTGGCTCCATTATTGAAATTACAGCAAAAAATGTCCCAGCAGGACTTGGAGAACCAGTATTCAACAAATTAAATGCTGAAATTGCATCAGCAATGATGGGAATAAATGCAGTCAAAGCCGTTGAAATTGGAGATGGCGTCGGCGTTGCAAAATTAAAAGGCAGCGAAAATTGCGATCAAATAACAGTAGAAAACGGAAAAGTAAAATTTTTATCAAACCATGCAGGCGGAATTTTAGGCGGTATTTCAACCGGTCAAGACATCATTGTGAGAATCACATTAAAACCAACAAGCTCAATAGCAATCTCACAGAAAACAATTACAACAAAGTATGAAAATACCGAAATTTCAACAACCGGCAGACACGATGTTTGCGTTGGAATAAGAGCTGCCCCAATTGCAGAGGCCATGCTCGCTTTAGTTTTAGCGGATTATTACTTAATAAATAAGGCATCACAATGGAAGAATTTAGAAAAAAAATAGATGATTGCGATAAAAAAATAATTGAAGCACTCATTGAGAGACTTGAAATTGCAAAAGAAATAGGCAAATTCAAAAAAGCAAATAATCTTCCGATAGTTGATAAAAAAAGAGAAGAAAAAGTTCTTGAGAAAGTCAAAAATCTAGGCCAAGGCAAAATTTCATCAGATGTAATTGAAAAAATATATAGAATCATAATTGATACGGCCGTTGATTTACAAGAGAAAAATTAGTTAGTTGCGTTGTTATTTAAAAATTAGCGGTTTTCCTTTGCACCTTTGCGACATTTTGTCGTATTATAAATTATGTTTTTCAATTCTTTATTTTATTAATCTTTCTTCACAACACTTTCCAATAGATTTTCAACTCTTTCAAGCATACATTCATTACTTCTTTTTCCATTATGTGTTCTTTCTATATATCTTAATAATCTTCTCAGTGTTTTAGTATCTTTTTTTATGTTGAAGTTATTATTTGTAATATATTGGAAAGCTTTTCTTTCTAATTGAAATAGTCTTTTTTCTAATATTTCTCTTTCAATGTCTTCAATTTCATTTTTGATATTGTGATAAGAAGAATTGCTATTATAAAAATTATTATTATTGTGGTTATCCTTTTTAGAATAAGAATAATTATTACTATCATCTATTTTCTGATTTAAAAGATTATTTAATTCTTTTAGTTTATCAGTTATCATATTTTACCTCTTTTTTAATTAATAAAAATCGCACTTAAAAAAGTGCGGAGGTTCATACAACTGACGCAATCAGCCCTTACAGTCTTTTAGACTACAAAGTAATCTATTATAACCGCAAGCCTCCGCTATATCGTTAGATACAACAAAAGCCTGCAGACTAATTTAATTGCGTTTTGGCGTTTTGAGCCATCACTTTGCCCGTAGGCTATTTAATTATTAGATGTTTAATATTAGTTGTCAAATGTTTATTTATGAATTTGAGACAATTACACACCCCACCAATTTATATAACTTTTTCAAATCGTCTGCAGCAGTCTAAATTCAATTTATTTTTCAACTCCCCTTTGCCACTGAGCGACAAAGGGGAGTTATTTATTTATATAAAAGCTGAATATTTGATTAGCTCTTAGCTACCTTATTATTAACTTTTTTCTTATCTTCTGTTTTCTTTTTGGGCTCTGATTTAACAACTTTTTTCTCTACTGCCACTTTTTTCTCTACTGCTACTTTTTTCTCTGTCGCTACTTTCTTTTCAGCAACTACTTTTTTAGCGGCTGGCTTTTTAACAACAGCTTTCTTAGCTTTTTTTGGCGTTTCTTTATTATTGAGATCTATAACACTCACATAAGTTTTATCTTTTGAGCCTTTTTTAAAAAAGTGAACAATACCGTCAATCAACGAAAATAAAGTATGATCTCTACCCATACCAACATTTTCTCCCGGATGCCATTTAGTTCCTCTTTGTCTGCAAATAATATTACCCGCAACAACTTGTTGGCTACCGCTCTTTTTTAAACCTAATCTTCTTCCGGCTGAGTCCTTTTTTTGAGCGGTCGATCCGCCACCTTTTTTATGTGCCATTTCTTACTCCAATAATTATTTCAATTTAATATTTAAGATTTTTAATTCAGTTCTGGTTTGTCTATGACCATTTTTTCTTCTGGAATTTTTTCTTCTTCTCTTAATAAAGTCAATAACTTTTTCGTCTTTATAAGTTTTAACAACCTCTGCTTCAACTTTAACACCATCCAATAATGGTTTTCCGATTAAAGAAGTTCCGTCTTCATTTTGAACAAATAAAACTCTATCTAATAATATTTTTTTACCTTCATCCCCTTCCAATTTTTCAACACTTATCTTATTTCCGGGTACCACTCTGTACTGATTACCACCAGTCTCTATTATTGCAAACATTTCTTTCTTTCCAAATTAATAATTTTATAATCCTTGAGGAAACAACTTAGATATTATTATTCATAATTAAAATAATATTGTCAAGAAAAATTATTATTAAATTAAACAATTATATATTCCCTCACTTGAATTCTCTCAAACCACGTCATTCCATAGCTGGATTTTCTTAACGAAGAATGAGTTTAGAAAACAAGGTTTAGGAGGGGTAAGCGACTTGCGAAGCAAGGCATTTGCAATCACCAGTGAGCGAAAACGAACGATAAACCGAAGTTTGCCGAAGGAAAATCCTCATACGGACTTTAAATGTCCTGTCTCAATATGTCATGAATGTATTAATATTAAATCTCCCTCTCAGTATGTCATTCCGTAGCTGGATTTTCTTATTGAGTGAAACGAAATT
>CAZBNS010000039.1:0-14927 GCA_964493475.1 uncultured Rhizobiaceae bacterium
TTCCTGTTAATGTGAATCTCTTTTTGCAGGAGCTGTTGGTTTTTATTTTGGGCATGTTTTACTCAATTAATAATAACAATCTCTACTGATGGAATATGATAAATACTTTTTTTTATAAAGCAATTAATTTTTAAAATAAATTGATACTTTTAGCAAAAATTTCATGAATATATTGACTTGTTCTATTTTGTTTTTGTTAAGCAAATCATACCGAGCAACATTTTCTAGCGATTTAATAGTTAAGGTTCCAACTCTCTGATTAGCAGACAAGGGCGCTTCCAATTTCTTAATAGCAATATCAATTGATATATTATCTATATTGTCAGAAGTGGCAAAAATATCTTGATTAACAATTATATTGGCATTTTTATTTTTTCCATAGAGAACCGGAATTGTTTTAATAATCTCATTTTTTCTATATAATTTATATTTTGATAAATCGTTAAAACCATAACTTAATATCTTTTTCCCTTCTTCCGCTCTTTCAGCTTCGGAATTTAAGCCATTAATTACAGCAATCAATCTTCTATCGCCTTGTTTAGCAGATAAAGCTATACCATAGCCGGCAGCATTTGTATGCCCGGTTTTAATGCCGTCAACTCCATCAAATTTACCAAGCAATAAGTTTCTGTTTGGTTGTTTTATGTTATTATGAGTAAATTCCATTACAGAAAAATATTGATTATAATAATTTGGTAGATTTTTTATTAGATTTTGAGACAAAATAGCAATATCTCTCATTGACATGTAATGATTTGCTTCACTTAGACCAATTGGATTAGTAAAATTTGTATTTCTTAGACCTAGCTCTTTGGCCTTTTTATTCATTTGTCCTACAAATTCCTCAACAGTTCCCGAAACTCCATCTGCTAGGGCTACTGCAGCATCATTTCCCGATACAACAAGCAAACCCATTAATAGATTATCAACCGATACTTGAGAACCCACATTTAAAAACATTCTTGAACCTTCTTGCCGCCAAGCTTCACTGCTCACTTGAAATTTATCCTGCAAGCCTAGTTTTCCTTCATTTAATTTTTCAAAAATTAAATAAGCAGTCATAATTTTTGTCATAGACGATGGAAAAGCTCTTTCATCAGCATTTTTTGTATATAAAACTTCATTACTGTCAAAATCCATCAAAATAGCTTGTTTTGCAGTCGTTTCAAACGCAAATACATTTGTAATAAGTAAAAATAATATACAAACAACTTTTAGTATCATTTTAATTGAAATCTCCCACCTCGGCTACATTATTAAAATTGTTTATAGTTATATCTAAATTTTTGCTAAAATTACTATCAAGTATTGAAATCATAAAATCATCTCTATCTTTAAGAGTCGTGCAAGAAATAATTATTCCAATTAAATCTCTATCATCTTTTTTGGCCGTTGTAGCTAAATTATAGCCAGATGCCCTTGTAAATCCAGTTTTAAATCCTTGAGCATATTTATAACCCATCAGGACATGGTTATGCGTCTCATACAATTTATCTCTAAAAATAAAACTTTTTGTTGAAAATAAATTATAATACCCCGGAAAATCTTTTTTTATTCTAAAAACTAGCTTAGCCAAATCATAGGCTGTAGTTTTTTGACTGCTATCAGATAATCCAGTGCTATTCTTAAAATATGTATTTTCTAAATTTAATTCTTTAGCTTTTAAATTCATTTTTCTAACAAATTCCCATTCATTGTCATCAACAACTTCAGACAACGCAACAGCAAAATCATTAAATGATTTTACAATTATTCCTAAAATAGCATCTTGAACTGTTATAAAATCCCCTTCTTTTAATCCAGCATTAAATTTAGGCTGGTTTGCAACCCTGTCGGAAACTTCTATTCTAGTATCCATAGTTATATCCCCCCTTTCCAGTGCCGCAAAAGTAAGATATAATGTCATAATTTTTGTCAAAGAAGCCGGATATTTTAAATCTTTGTCCTTGCTTTGCTCCAGAACCCGCCCAGTCTTTCCATCTATAACAATATATGACATTTCCTCGTTGCAATATGCAAAAAGTTTTGTTTGAAACATTAAACAAAAAATAAAAACAAATATTCTTTTCAAAACTTTTAACTCATATTTTATATATTTTATAAATACAAAATTTTAAAATTTTGTCAATATAGCATTTTAGTTAAATAAAGGAATTGCAAACTTTTAATATATTAACACTATTACAACAGCAGCGACATAATAAAAACATCACTCAACACAAAATAAGCAATCTCTATATTAAATAATTTGTTTTTTAAATTTGACTGCATAAAATTATAAAAAAATTGAAGGTTATTTATGAAAATTATAAAAAAAATACATGACTTTTTTTTAATTATTCCGATTTATTTGAGGGGGCTGGTTGTATTTATCGGTTTGGTTTTAATTTCATTTATAGTTAATAAAACTATAGGTCGCATAGATTATTGGGATACCGATATTGGACAAAAACAAAAAATGGAAATCACAAAAATGGCAAATGAAATTCAAAATAATACTGAAAACTCCAGTTTATTGGAACAGATAGAAGTTAATAACAATAATAATACTGTTGAAGGCAATGTAAAAGAAAATACAAAAGCTAAAAAAAATGAAAAAATAAATGCTTTTAATGATTTGAATGGAGATATAGTATTCGGTTCAATGCAAAACCCAATTACGATAATTGAATATTCCAGTTATTCTTGCCCTCATTGTGAAGAATTTTATTCCAACACTATGGATAGTTTGATGACAAACTATATCAATACTGGTAAAGTTAAGTATGTTAAAAGAATGATTACACAACAAAATTCATTATTAGGAGTAATGTTGCCTTATTGTATTAACAATAATGAAAATAGATACAGATTAATTGGAGAATTATATAAAAAATCAAATCTATGGTTGGGAAACAATAAAAAAAGCGAAAAAGCACTAAAAGAAATAGCTCTTAACAATGGTTTTACGGAAAAAGATTTTTATGATTGCATAAGAAATAAAAAATTAGCGCAAGGTTTAATAAATAAACAAGATGCAGAAATGAAAGATATAAATATTCTCTTCACTCCAACAATATTTTTAGATGGAAAGATGATTGGCGGAAATATGTTATATGAAGAATTGTCTAAAAAAATTGACGAAGCTTTAAAAACTTTAAATAAATAATAATATTTATATTTTAAGATTTTTTGTATTTAGGGATTTGCTTATTAAATATTAATTTCTTTAATAAATTCAACAAATTTATTTAATGCAATGGATCTATGATTAATTTTTATTCTCAAATCATCAGACATTTCACCAAACGTTTCTTCATAATTATTTGGAGTAAAGCAAGGACAATATCCAAAGCCATTTGTTCCTCTAGCTGGGTATGTAAAATTTCCTTCCATTTTACCCTCAAAAATCTTTTCAACTTTATTATCTTTAGAATCCTTATATATAAAAGAAAGAGTTGTGATAAAATGGGCTTTTTTGTTTGTTTGACTGATACAACCATTGATTATTTTAAAAGATTCTTCATAAGTTCCACATGCTTTAGCAAACCTAGCTGAAGATAGTCCTGGAAAATCGTTTAGACTGTCTACGCAAAATCCAGAATCATCGGCAAGCGACGGTAGTCCAGTTTTTTCAAAAGCAAAATTGGACTTTATTAAAGAATTTTCTGCAAATGTTCTACCGTTTTCTATGGGATCACCAAGCCCTAAGTCTTTTAGACTTTTTACTTCTATATCAAAATTAGCTAATAATTTGGATATTTCGGAGATTTTATTAATGTTGTTTGATGCCACAAGTATTGTTTTCATATTAATAGATTTTTTTATAATTATTCATTTCTTTGAAAAACTCATTGTCCGGAGAAATTATCATTTTTGTATTTTGATTATTTAACGAATTTTTATATGCTTGCATGCTTCTGTAAAATTCAAAAAAATCTGGATCTTTTGAATAAGATTTTGAGTATATTTTATTTGCTATTGCATCGCCTTCTCCCATTAATATTTCGGCTTGTTTCTTAGCTTCCGAAATTAGAAATATTTTTTCTTTATCAGCATTAGCTTTTATTTTTTGTGCTATTTCATCGCCTTCAGCTCTAATTTCTTTAGCTTCTCTTTCCCTGTCCGTTTGCATTCTTTTATAAATAGCATCGCTATTTGCTTGCGGTAAGTCGCTTTTTGTAATCCTCACATCAATAATTTCAACACCAAATTCTTTTGCTTTACTATCTGCTACTGTTTGAATTTTTTCCATTACATCGCCCCTTTTGCCTGATAATAGACTATTTAAAGGAACTTCACCAATTACTTGTCTTAAGCTGGAGTCCAAAATTGTTGAAAATTTATTTGTAAATCCATATTCATCTCTAACCGTTGTATAATATAGAATTGGGCTTACTATTTTATATTTTACAAATGCACTGATAATTAATCGTTTTTGGTCTGAAGCTATAACTTCTTTATCTGCCGTGTTTATTTCTTGCAGTCTCGTATCAAAATACAAAACGTCTTGAATAAATGGTATTTTTGCATTTAAACCAGGATTTACCACTACTCTTTGAGGATTGCCAAATTGAAAAACTACAGCCTGCTCTGTTTGATTAACAATAAAAAATATATTAAAAATCAAGATTAAAATAAATAATCCAATAGAACCAAGAACAATTAATTTTTTGTTATTCATTTTTTATTTCCTCTTTTGTTTTTTCCAAAGCTTTTTGTAATTTTTTATTTTTTCTTTTTTCTTTAAAATTTTCAACATATTTTAATACTAAACTATAAGTATTTGCTAAAATACCGCATAAAAAACCAATACAAAAACAGAATATAATCAATAAAAATATTCTCATTTCTACTACGCTATGAAATGGAAAAAAATTAAAGTTTATTTTTATAATTTCACTATTCATAATTGAAAAGAAAATGACGAACAGTATTATTATAAATAATAAACATATTTTTAAAATATTAATAACTTTTTTCATATTGCGTAAAATATTTACTTAACATCATGATATTATTTTAATTTTTAAAATCAAGATAAGTTCTTTAATTCAATGAGCCAATCTTCTTTAAAGATTATTTTATTATATATTATATTATTTAAGAATAATATAAAGGAAAAGTTAATATTTACTAGGAACTGCCTAATCTTCTCAAAATATCTTCCTTATTCAAGGAAAAATCGGACTCAATGAAAATCTCATTTGCCTTGTCAATAAGCTTCTTATATTCTTTCTTATTTAAAAAACCACTCATTTCTAAATCATCTCCATTAACTAATGGTTTAGGAAGTTTTAGCGAACTTATAAAATTTAAGTTTATATTTATATCCTCAACTTTTATATTATTCATTACTCCATTTAAAATAATCAAATCATAAAGATAATTTTTATTGTCTTCTAAAAACAATATTTTTTTAATATCTTTTTGACTAAAAACGCCTCCATTTTTATATTTTATTAAATAAAGAATTTTATTAAACTCTTTTTTTGACAATTTCCATCTATTACTCAAAATATTTAAGTCATCAATTTTATTTAATAATAGTGATAAGACTAGCTCTGAATTAATTTTTTCGCTTAAAAATTGTTTTAAAGAATATAAAATTTCCAGCTTTTCAAAATTAAATTCATCTAAGTTTGTAATTAGCTGCAAAATACCATTCTTTTCCATAATTTTTAAAGTTTGAATTGGATAATCAGCAAGTAGTATTTTAAACATTTCAGCTTTTATCCTTTCGCCAGAAAGCGTTGCAAGTTTATCTTTATACATAATTGAAAATTTCAAGCTTTCATTATCTAATACCGTTCCATAATAACAATAAAACCTAAAAAATCTCAATATTCTTAAATAATCCTCCTTAATTCTTAATTCTGGATTTCCTATAAATCTCACAATACCTTTTTGTAAATCGCTTATTCCATCAAAATAATCATATACATTATTATTAAAATCCAAATATAGCGCATTAAAAGTAAAATCTCTTCTGCCAGCATCAACTTTAAAATCATTTGTATATTTAACTACCGCATGTCTGCCGTCGGTTTGAATATCTTCCCGTGCAGATGTTATTTCATAAGGCTTGCCTCTAATAATAGCTGTTATAGTTCCAAATTTAGCTCCAATCGAAATATATTTTATATTATTTTCCTTCAATATTTGACCAACTTTATCTGGTGAAAAAATACATGATAAATCAAAATCGCTTATTGCCTTATTCAATAAAAAATTTCTAACAGCACCGCCAACTATTCTTAGATTATCAGCGCCATTGGCATTAAAAATACTATTTAATTTTAATAAGTCTTTGTTGTATGGAAAGTCTGTTTTTATCATTTAGTATAATTAAGTTTTAATCTCTAAACATATTATCTATTATAAGCAAGGCACACATTCCTAGTCCGCCGTATTGTCCATATCTAACCCATCTGTCCGCACTAAACCCAAATGCCCAAAAATATAAACAAACTAATACTGTTAAAATAATGGTTAATATTAACATTGGTTTATCTTGCATAACACTAATCTTAGTTCTTCTTCTTTTAATATAGAAAATTAATACTAAAAATCAACAGATAACTGAAATAATATGTATTTATAGGTTTTAAATATAAATAGTTTCACTTTATCAATTTAGTTCACATTTCTTCTTATCGTAATCCGATTTTGTAGCTCCCCTTTGTCAACTTCGTTGACATTTCCCCTCAAGGAGGGGAAATGTCCGAAGGACAAAGGGGAGCTACATTATATAAATATTATTTGGTTAGCTATATTAAATTTGTGAAAGCAATTTTATATTGTTCCAGTCTGTTCCTCATTTCCATTTATATAAAACTTATATACTTTTGGAACAAATTCTATGATTACATATTCTTTCTCAGTTTTTTCCTTAAATCCATAATTTTTCCAGTCATCTCTCCAAAATTTATCTTTGCTGTCTTTATCCGTTTTTTCTTTAGCAATGCCAAATAAGGTTATTGCCATTCTAGTGTCTGGATTAAAATAATATAAGCATATGTTCTGATTTTTTGTAATTTGTTCTATTTTATGTGAGCTGTGATGTGTTATAAAATATAATGGAAAGTCGTCTCTATCTTGATTAATATAATTTGCTATGAACCTTGTTTCTGGATATTCATTTGAGCCATGAGTGCAAAATTGAGCACTTTCGCAGCTCTTGATTATTTTTATAATACTTTCTTTTACTTTTGGTGTCATAAATTTACATATTATTACCTAATAAAAGTATTATAAGTTGTATTATATAAGTAAAGAAATTTTAGCAAATAAATTAAAAAAATCTTATAGGCCCTTCTGCTTCGCCGTTTATGAATTGTTTAATGTATGGATTGTCAGTTTTATCCATTTCTTTGACTGTTCCTTGCCATATTATTTTGCCTTGATATAATAAGGCGATTTTATCAGCAATTTTTCTTGCTGACGCAATATCGTGCGTAATTGTAATTGTAGTTGCACCAACGCTTTTTGACGATTTTATAATTAAGTTATCAATTATATCGGACATAATTGGATCCAGCCCTGTAGTTGGTTCATCAAATAATATTATTTCTGGATCAGCGCAAATGGCTCTGGCTAAGGAAACTCTTTTTTGCATGCCGCCTGATAATTCTGCTGGATATAGGTCGGCCACGTTTTGATTTAGTCCAACAATTTTTAATTTATCTATAGCTATAGCTTTTGCATCCTCTCTGTATATATTTTCGGCATTGATTAATCTAAAAGCCACATTCTCCCATACTCTTAAGGAATCAAATAATGCACCGCCTTGAAATAAATAACCGAACTTATCTAACATTTTGTCTTTTTTGCTTCCGTTCATTTTTGTGGTGTTTATTCCATTGATGTATACGCTACCTTCATCTGGCTCTAATAAGCCTGTAATTGATTTAATTAAAACTGATTTTCCGGATCCGGATCCACCTAATATTACTAATGATTCTTTATTATAAATTTCTAAGTTTATACCTCTTAAAACATGCTTAGTGTCAAAAGATTTGTGTAAATTCTCTATTTTAATTTTAGGAATCATTATAGTTTTTTAATTATATGTTTAAAAAGTATTATAAATAAATAATTTTTCAATATGGAATTTTAAATGTGGAAGTTTTGTGATTGTTAATTTAGCCTCACAACCTTATTAATACCTATATTTTCCTTAAAAACTTTATCATGCGAAATCACGACTATTGCTCCCTTGTATTGATTTAAAATATTTTCCAAAACTTGAATGCTATCTAAATCCATATTATTTGTAGGCTCATCAAGCAACAGTAGTTCCAGTCCTTCGCCCCTATTTAAAATGCAAGCCAGAGCAACCCTCAGTCTTTCACCACCGCTTAAATCTTGAATTTTTTTATACACGGCGTCAGTCCTAAATAAGAATTTAGCCAAAATATTTCTGCAATCATTTTCAGATATGTTAACATTATAGAATTTAATATTTTCCAATATGGTTTTTTCATTTTGTAAAAAATCACAATGTTGATCCAAATAAACAATATTCTTAGTATTCACTCTGATAGTCCCTTTAAATTCAAGATTTTTATTTATTATCAGCTTCATCAAAGTCGTCTTTCCACTTCCATTCTTACCATCAATTGCAATTCTTTCACCACCAAAAATCTCAAAAGAAAAATCATTAAAAATCTGTTTTTGCCCATACCAGAAAGTTAAATTTTTAATCTCAATTAAAAACTTATTTGAAAAACTGCTTTCACAAAATTTAAAATAAATTTTTTGCTTAACTTCAATTTTACTCTCTAGCTCAGAAATATTTTTTTCAGTTCTTTCAACTCTTTTAATATCTTGAACCACCAACTGCCCTCTCTTAGTTTCCGCAGCCATTTTCATCAAACCATAGCCTTTTTTTGGATATTTATGGCTTGCTAAACCAGCTTCTCCTTGCTTTCTCTTTTTATCAGCCATTTCTCTTTCGGCTTGCAGCATATCTTTTTGGTGCGAAATTTTTTTATTTATTTCATTATATTGATTTTCAAGCGCTTTTTCCTCAATCTCCTTCTGCTTTTTCCAATAATCAAAATTTCCGCCATAAATAAACATTTTAGTATCTTTCATGCCAATTCGTCTTAATTCAAAAATCTTGTCAACCAAGTTAAGCAACTCTCTATCATGGGAAACAGCTATTAAACCGCCTTGCCAACTTCTAATAAATTCATAAAAATATTTTTTACTTTCGTAATCCATATTATTCGTGGGTTCATCAAGAATTAAAAAATTTGAGTTTTTATTAATAATGCTGCATAAAATTAATTTAACCTTCTCGCCTCCGCTTAAAGTATTAAACTTCCTAAGCAAATCGAAATTTAAATTAAAAAACTTCATTTTTTCTTGAATTTTATCAATACAATCCCAATTTCCATCAAGAATACCATAATCCTCAGCCTCCGCCAGACCATCATCAACTTTTCTCAAACTAATTATTTGTTTTTCAAGACCAAAAACATCAGCGACAGTGGAAAAATTCATTTCATTAAACTTTTGTGGAAAATATGAAATATTAATTCCATTTTTAATAATTTCGCCAGAGTATCCCTTCAATTTTCCAACCAATAATTGCAATAAAATAGATTTTCCAATGCCATTTTGTCCAACAATAGCAATCTTTTGATTATCATTAATATTAAATGATAAATTCTCAAAAATCGTTTCAATATGATTAATCTTATAAGTAAGATTCTTAACAATAAACATAAACACCTTTAATTGATTAATACAATCCACAATTTCTTGCGGAAATAATTTAAACTAAAGTATCGTTTTCATGCTTATTATATTTATTGCTAATCTAATAAATCCTATAGAATTTTATTAAAAATTCGTTCGGCAAAATACATTATATAATTATAATTTGAAAAACTCAACTAAAATAACCTATTTTATAAGGCTTTTTATATGTGTATTTATTAAGTTCACTTTTGCCGCAGAACAACAAAGGACAGCTATCAAAATCTATTTAACTGTATAATTGTCTAAAAATATATAAAAAACTCTTGATTTTACATTAATTTTAGTTATACTCAAAAAGTTAAAAAGAATTTTAGTATGTTTAATTACAATAACAGATTTTGTTTCAATCTTTCATTAAAAAATGAAAGTCTTGTTGTTGTAGCTAATATTCTTTCAATTATTATCTTGATTATCTCCCCAAGGGGAGTAAATATTTAAGCACATTTGGTATAGAATTACTGTAAGTTTAACTTACAACATTGCTTTAATTAGCAATACAAAATTATAATTTAAAAAATAAAAGGTATTATATGTTAAGTATGAAAAGAGATGATTTCTCTATGGCTCTTTGTGGCCCATTGACGCTAGCACAAGAGCAGACAGAAGAATGTAGGTCATTTGAAAGATTACGGCAAAAAACAGAAGAATTATTGCGAGAAAGAGAAAGGTTAAGTAGAAGTAGGGAAATATTAGAAGAGAGGATGTTGAGTGGTAAAAAAGCTACAGTAGAGGTTTTGAGACCTGAAGACGCTCAAGGATGTATTGATTTTCAAGAGGCCTTGCCTACAGAAAGTAAAAAAACTGTTTTAATGAGAGATTTGGCAACCTATCAAAAAGCAGCAGGCGGTAATAATAGTTTTGTCTGTGTAAGAAATAGTGAAGGACAAATTGTTGCAACAAGCGCATGTGTGGAGGTTCAATATGGAGATCACATAGTGTTTGATGAAAATTCGCCATTTATTGAATTTGCTAATGGAGATAAAAGATTTATGGAACTTTCAATATCCATAGTATCTCCAGAATACAGAGGACATAGTTTGCAACTTATCATGTATAGACATTTATGCGAAAGAGCTAAAAAATTACATGGTGCAGAACGTGTATTGTTTACAGCAGCTTGCGTTTTGGGCAATTTGGCTAGTTGCAAAAATATAATGTCAGCTGGACTTGAAGTTGTTGGATTAAACAGGGTTCAAATTGGGCAAGATGTAAAAGATATCGTTATATTTGCTAGATATCCCGATCAAGAAGTTTCAACACAAGAAGAAATTTTACAAGATGGCGATTCAAAACTAGAAAATAAAAGTTTTTTAGAATCAATACTTCAAAAAGGTAAAAGTGTTGCTAGCAGATTAGAATCAGGTGCTAGAGTATATACTGTTGTATCTAGGTAAATGGTTTGTGGGATGTGTTGATAAATTTTATTGACACATCTTATTCATTAACTAAAATTATAGGGATTAATTAAAAAATATTGGTTAACATGTATTTAGAAAAAGAATTGACTGAAATAATAAAAATACAATCTGTAAGTTCAAATATCAGAGAATTAGAAAATTGCTTAAATTATTGTATAAATTTTGCTATTAATCATGATAATAAAGAAAAAATATTTATTACTAAAAAAGAATTTAACGGTGTTCCTTCTATCCTAATCTCCAACTCAAATACAACAAAGTTTGATATCTTATCTATAGGGCATGTTGATGTTGTTCCAGCTAAAGACGAACTTTTTAAACCAAGAATTGATGGAAGCAAATTATATGGTAGAGGCTCAGCTGATATGAAAAGCGGTGTTTTAGTCGCTTTAGATATTTTAAAAAATGTAATCAGTTTTGGGAAAAATATAAAGTATGGAGTATTGATAGTTTCGGATGAGGAAATTGGCGGAAATAATGGAGCAAAAAAATGGGCGGAAATTGGTTTAAATTCAAAAATACTTTTAGATTATGATTCCGGAGATGGTTTTGAATATATATCACAAAAATCTAAAGGTATATTTGCAATAGAAGTTGAAACAAGCGGAATTGAAGCGCATGGTTCTATGCCATGGAACGGTTTAGATTCAAACGACATAATGTTTGATATTATAACCAATTTAAGAGACATTTTTAAAAGCTACTCCATGCATAACAAACCAAATGATACATGGCTTCCAACCATGCATATTGGCACTATAAACGGTGGTGATGCCATGAATAAAATAGCTCATTCATCTAAAGCTACATTTGATATAAGAATTACTGAAAAATATAAAACATCGGATATTATAACGGTATTTGAAAAAATTATTAATTCTTCAAAGCACAAAGATAAAATAAAATACAAAATTTTGGCTAGAGGAGAACCGGTTTATAGCGATAATGAAAATAAATACCTCAAAAAATATATTAGCATTTTAGAAAATGAAATTAAAAAAAAGCCGCAAATGGTTATTTTTAATGGAGCAACTGATATGAGATATTTTGTAAACAATAATAATGTAGTAATTCATCATAATTCAAATATAGGTCCAATTCATTCTGATGATGAATTTGTTGATTTGATTAGTCTTGAAAAATTAAAAAAAGTCGGTTTAGAATTTGCGTTAAGTTATGAGTAATAAAATTACTTTTAAGTGTTAATATAAAATTTTAAAATAGCGGTTTTAAGATTTTAAATAATTATATATTGCATTTTAAAAAGAAATACAGCATAATAAAACATGTAAAGGTAAATTTTAATTTATGTTTTTAAACAAAACAACTGCATTAATCATAACCATAACGGGTCTCTAAAAGCGACCTGACCCCACCGCACTCTGTGTAGTCAAAATTAAAAATAAAATAAAAAATAAAATGATTAAGTTAAAAATAAAAAATGGTTCTGATTTAAAATTAGACAATGAAATTAATGGATTTCAATTACTAAAACAATTAAATGATGAGAAATTAAAAGGCAGCGTTGCCATTAAAATTAATGATAAAATCTGCGATTTATCAACTAATATTGAAGAAGATAGCAATATTGAATTTGTCGATAAAAATTCTCAAGAAGGATTGGAAATCATAAGACATTCTACAGCTCATTTAATGGCTAGTGCGGTTAAAAGTTTGTATAAAGTTTTAGTTGCAATTGGCCCTTCTATAGAAAATGGATTTTATTATGACTTTGATACTGAAAAACCTTTCTCTGTTGATGATTTTGAAGCTATTGAAAAGAAGATGAACGAAATAATCAAAGAAGATATAAAATTTATTCGTGAAGAAATTTCAAGAGAAGAAGCTTTGAAATTGTTTAAAAGTCAGGGTGAGATTTATAAATGTGAAATTATTGAAGAATTGCCAAAAGACGAAATAATTTCAATCTACAAATTGGGTGATTTTGTTGACTTATGCAGAGGACCTCATGTTCCATCGGCTAGATATTTGAAACATTTTAAATTAACAAAAGTTGCAGGAGCCTATTGGAAAGGCGATAGCAAAAACAAAATGTTGCAAAGAATTTACGGAACTGCTTGGGCCAGCAAAGAAGATTTAGATAAATATTTTACACTATTGCAAGAGGCTGAGAGAAGAGATCACAAGAAAATAATTCAAGCTATGGATTTAGTGCATTTTGAACCAGAATATGCACCAGGCGCACCATTTTACCACCCAAAAGGATTATTTATTTTTAATTCCTTAGTGGAGCATATGAGAAAAAAGCAAGATGAGAGGGGGTATATTGAAGTCTCAACTCCAAGAGTTATGAATAGATGTTTATGGGAAACTTCAGGACATTGGCAGAAATATGGCGCTCATAATTATTCTGGCAAAACAGAAGACGAAATCCAATTCTGCGTAAAGCCAATGAATTGTCCAGGAGGAATTTTAATCTATAATCAAGGCGTAAAATCATACAAAGACTTGCCAATAAAAATGGCTGAATTTGGAAAAGTAAATAGATACGAATCAAGCGGCTCATTAAATGGATTGCTTAGAGTGAGAGAGTTTACACAAGATGACGCCCATATTTTCTGCACTCCGGAACAAGTTGAATTTCAAATAATAGATACTACTAAATTCTATTTAGAAATTTACAAAGATTTTGGATTCGAAGATGTAAAAATCAAACTATCTACAAGGCCAGAAAACAGAATAGGCAGTGAAGAAATTTGGGATATAGCGGAAAAAGCCCTCGCTGACGCTTTAAACAGATTGAATTTGCCATTCACAATATTTGAAGGCGAAGGCGCATTCTATGGACCAAAACTTGAGTTTGTTTTAAAAGACGCATTAGGAAGAGATTGGCAAATAGGAACAATTCAAGTTGATATGAATTTGCCAACAAGATTTAACATGTATTACATTGGAGAAGACGGACAAAAGCATGAACCTGTAATGCTGCATAGAGCACTTCTTGGCTCAATAGATAGATTTTTGGGAATTTTGATTGAAAGCACGGAAGGAAAATTTCCTCTATGGTTAAATCCTCTTCAAGCGATGATATTAAATATTAATCAAAATGTTGAAGATTATTGCGATGAAATTTATAACAAATTTAAAGCAGAAGGTTTTAGAATTGGCAAAGATTTATCAAACGAAACTTTGAATTACAAAATAAGAAACTACTCATTACAAAAAGTTCCTTTCTTAATCATTATTGGAGATAAGGAAAAATCGGAAAAAAAGATTACAATTAGAACTTTAGGAAGCGAAAAGCAAATTTCTATGAGTTTGGATGAGTTTATTTCAAAACTAAAGAAGAAAGTTGAAAGTAAAACTAACGGTTTTGATTTGTAGAATTATTGTTTCTTATAAAAAAAGGGTTGTTAGGTTTTAATACATATTTTATTAGATTGAGTATTTATTAAGGTTATGTTATTTATTTTTTCCAAAAGTTGTATTATTGAAAATAATCTAATGGATTGAATATTTATTGGAATTGTGTTATTTCCCTTTGAGTTGTTCTGTAGCTCCCCTTTGTTAACTCTGTTGGTATTTCTTCTTTTGTTGTAAGATAATTTGTAGCTCCCCTTTGTCCTGTGAACATTTCCCCTCAAGGAGGGGAAAAATTGTCCTTGGATATTGAACTATTGGATGCTGAACTATATTTTCTTAACCACTGCTCGTAATCTTTCCCCTCCGCCTTCACCACCACCCTAATCTTTCCCCTCCTTGAGGGGAAATGTCAACGGAGTTGACAAAGGGGAGCTA
>CAZBNS010000040.1:0-14691 GCA_964493475.1 uncultured Rhizobiaceae bacterium
TGCTTTTGTCAACAACTTTGTCTCAAAATCTAGCCTGGTAATGACAAGACTGCGGAGGGCTTCGTTTATTAACAAAATCTACGTGGTAATGACAGGGCTGAGGAGGGGGGAACTCCGTGCTTTTGTCAACAACTTTGTCTCAAAATCTAGCCTGGTAATGACAAAGCTACAGGGGAGGGTGGTTTTGCTCGTTAACAAAATCTGGCCTGGTAATGACAATGCTGCGGATGGGAGCCACTTAAAATCCCAAAATATATAATTGCTAATTTTTTTATTTTTTATCTTGATTAAATAAAATAATGTTTTAAACTACTTTATAAATAATGTTTTTTACAAAAAATATAGGAAAAAAATGGCTAAGAAAGGTATTCACCCAGATTATCATAAGATTATCGTTAAAACTACTGATGGTGGTGAGTTTGAAACAAAATCATGTTTTGGAAAAGAAGGTTCTGCAATAAATCTTGAGTCAGATCCATACAATCATCCGGCATGGAAAGGAAGTAATCAAGCATTTGTTAATGTAAAAGATAATCAAATTACTAAATTTAAGAAGAAATGGGATTTTAAATAATTTTAAGATTTTAAAATAAACTAAACCTCTTCATATCAAATATGAGGAGGTTTGATTTTGTTTTGTCATATTCAATTTGGTTATTAAATTATACTCACTCAAAAGGGTGGCATACAAATTATATAAAATTCAATACAACATAAGCTCTTTAAGTGTGGTTAAAACTATAAACAAAAAATATCATTTATTATTTTTTTAACTTCTTGTAATTTTTTAATGGATATTGGTATTATAAGAACTGTATCATCTCCGGAAATAGTTCCCAGTATATTCTTTAATTTTCGTTCATCAATTATTTGACCTATTATATTGGCAGCACCTGAATAAGTTTTTATTAAAACAACATGTTCATTACTATCAACCGAAACGACTAAATTCTTTATCCATTCGTCAATTTTTAACGGTTTGCTTTGCAAAATATAAAAACTATTATTATTCTCAAGTGATTTTGTTATATTCATTTTTTTCAAAATATTTGATAAGTTTGATTGAGTTATATTCAAGTTGTATTTGTCTCTCAATTTATCGCTTAACTCTGTTTGAGTTTTAATTTTATTATTTAAAACTAATTCTTTGATTTGTTTTTCTATTTTCATAAAAAATGAATTTTTTTACTAAAAGAAATATATAATTACATATTTTTAAATTCAATTAAAATGAATTAATATATATTTATATAAATTAATATTATTATTTTATATATTTATATAAATAATTGTTGACATAATGTAATAATTATTATATAAATATAATATTATTAAATAATATGATGAAATTTATGGGATATTTTGAAGAGGTGTTGAAACCTCAACCGAAATCTAGTTCTAAACTCTTGGGAGATTTTGAAAAATTTTTTAGCGGAATGATTATAACAATTGCAACACCTGCTGGAAAAAAACAAATATTGATAAAATTATTGGAATCAGATACTTATTCGCAGCAATTATTGCAGACACATGAAATAATGATGGCAACATTAAAAGCTGAGGGTAAAGCCCAATTTTTAACCGAAAAAACAAAGGAAGATTTTGCTAAATTAAGCGATTTAATAAACGGGATTACAATAGGAGCTTTTGATATTGAAACTGAACAACTTATAGGCCAAACTTCATTTAGTCTAAAAAATTTAAAAGACGAACAATGTGAAGTTTATGAAGGAGATCCAAAAGTGCCATATAACCCAGAAGCCTTGGCAGGCTTTGGCTGTGTAAATCAATTATTGGAAATAAAGGGAACTATAGTTCTTCCTTCTTACAGAGGCGGTAATTTATCTCGAGAATTGGTAAATTTTGGAATTAAAGTGTTGGAAGATAAGTTTGGAGAAAATAATATTGTGCTTTTAGCTGAGGTTGCAACAGAAAATAAAGCCAATTTGCATATTCGTATGAAAGATGGATTTAAAGCTCTTAAAAAATATGTTGCGTCTGATGGAGTTGAATGCTATTTATTATATAAACCACTTGGAGAGGAATTGGCACAAAAAATTGAATTTGAAGCTGCGAAATGTCTTGTAAAGGCACATGCTTCTTTTGCAGCAAAACAACAATCATGTCAAGCTAGTGAACATCTTTCTCTATTGTAATAAAAGGTAAATCTTATGTTGGAAGTTATAAAATTTGAAGGCTTAAAAAAAGGAAAGAACCTGTTAATTTTAGGTTCTATCCATGGAAATGAAATATGCGGCGCAAAAGCAATCTTTGAAATTATTCAAAAAATCAAAAATAAGGAAATTTTAATAGACAGCGGAAGCATTTCTTTTATACCAATTTGCAATCCCGAAGCATACAAAAACAATAAAAGATTTATAGATATTAATTTAAATAGGGTATTTAAAAAAATAGAAAATCCAACAATGTATGAAGAAATTATTTCACAAGAAATAATACAGCATATAGACAACTGCGATTACTTATTAGATATACACTCAATGCCAACTGATGGGCCAAGATTTATATTCTTGGATAAAAATATAAAAGAAATTAAAGATTTTGTACTTATACAAAATTTTGAGCATATAATGGTTGGTTGGAATGAAATTTTTGGTGGTGAAGACAATAGTACATGTGGCTATGGAATTAAAAAAAATAAGGTTTGCACGACTATTGAATGTGGCAACCATAATGACCCAGTTTGTATTGATTTTGCAAAAACGGCAATTATAAATTCTATGTCATTTTTAAAAATTGCCAATAATCCCTTAACTATAAGCGCAAAAAAACAACAATATATTAGAATGGATAAAGTTTATTATAAGACAAAAGGGGGAATTTTAGTAAAAAACTGGAAACATCTTGATATTGTTAAAAAAGGAGAAATTATTGCAAAATTTAATGATGGCGAAAAAATAATTGCAGAAAGTGATTGTTTAATCATTTTGCCTCATCATAATGAAATAAAGCTGGATACTGAGTGGTTTTATTTGGGTAATACCTTACAATTTTAATAAAATTTTATCAATTTCATGATAAAAATCCCGCAGAGAACCGTTATTATTCAAAATATATTTAGATTTTGATATTTTTTCATCAACATTTCCTTGATTTTCAATAATCTTGTCAAAAATTTCAACGTCTCCACCTCTTTCTAAAAATCTTTGTTTTTGAATTGCTTTATCAGCAAGCACAAGAATTACATCATTGCATTTTTTATTCCATTTTACTTCAAATAACAATGGAATATCTAAAAAAATTGTTCTTTCGATAATGTTTTGTTTAATAAATTCATCGCACTTTTCTTCAATAATTGGATGAATTAAATTTTCCAATTTACTTTTTTCTTGTTTATTTGAAAAAATAAGATTTCTTAAGTATTTTTTATCAAAAACTCCCTCTTTAAAAGTATCTGGAAAAATTTGTTTCAATCTACTCAAAAATTCATCATTAAGATACAATTTTCTAGTTTCGAGATCCGCATCAAATACCTTAAAATTTTTTAACTTTAAATAATCTATCAAAGTAGACTTACCTGCCGCAACAAGACCAGTAATACCAATCACGACAGCCATCAGTTCTCCTCCAAATCGCTTATTGGAATTGTATATAATATTTCTCTTTTATATCCTCTAAAATTTTTAATTTCATTATATTTTTTAATATTTTTCTTCTTTAAAGCTTGTAAAAACTGATTTAGCTGTCCCTTGGATAAATATAAACTCTTATTCTTTATTGAGTTATATTCTTTATAGCAAACAAACTCATTATTGTTAATTTTTTCAAATATGCAATTATAAAATGTATATTTTTTTAAATTTTTTAGTTTATTTAATAATCTTTCTAGTTTTACAAATCTAGGACTGCAAGGATTATTGCTAATATTTTTTGCTATTTTTGATAAAATTCTTAATTGAAAATCCTTTTCCAAAGTTAAAAATTTTTTATAATTTATATTATAATAACAATATTTTTTGTCATAAAAATATATTTCATTTTCCAAATCTTCAATTTTATTTTTGATAATATTCTCTGCGGTTTGAAATGTATCAACTGCGGCGTTTATTCTTCTAACAATATTATCTTTTTCTTCAAATGAATTTAAAAAATTTCGTATTTTATTTCTTAAAAATCTATCATCATCATTACTTTCATCTTCAACCCATTTGATATTATTTTTAAGCAAATATTCTCTCAGATCTTCTTTTTTAACATCTAAAAAAGGTCTAATTATAATAAAATTATTAATATAAGAAATTTTTTGCATAGACGAAAGTCCAAGAATACCACTTCCCCTAAACAACCTAATTAGAAAATTTTCAGCTTGATCTTGCAAGTGATGTCCTAATAAAATAACATTTACATCATTACTTTTGCAAAATTCAAAAATCAATTTATATCTAGCTTCTCTCGCAATATTTTCTACATTATTCTTTGGTTTTTCGCCTTTCCAAACTAAGATATGATGTTCTATTTTGTATTTTTTAAGCAGAGAATTTGTGTAGATTGCTTCGTCATGGGAACTTTTTCTCAAGCCGTGATCAACAGTCAATCCTATAATTTTTATATTATTTTTTTTGCCCCATTCATTTATTAATAAGATTAATGATAAAGAATCTATTCCGCCTGAAACAGCAACAACAATTTTCTTACTTTGCTTCAATTCATTGATATTATTAAATATCTCTTGCATGATAAATATATTTTATCCTATAAAACCAAAAATTTCCTTAATTCGTGTAATAATCTCTGACAATACCTTAGGATTGGCGAAAGCCAAATATGCAATAAATCCAATAATTAATGCAATAGCTAAACTCATAATTCTATTAGCAATTATAGCAACCAGTATGGCGCCAAAAAATTTTGTAATATATGACAACATGTTTCTCTATTTATTTTACTTAATTTATAATATACAACATCACTAAAAAATCAAGCATATAAATTTTTAATTAAAACAATCAATGGTATGAACCGTGTGGTAGAGACCCCGCTCTCACTTTCCATACCAAACTACCAAAGAGGTTAAAATATAATTGCCTCAATTAGACTTAAATAGATTTACAGAATTTTATTTCTTAAGTTGAAAAACCGTATACCAACGATGACAGCTATTATTTATTTAGATTTTATGAGGCTATCAATTTTTTTCTCAAGTTCGTCAACTTTTTTGATAAGTTTTTCAATAGTAGCTGAGTTGTTTCCTCCAGCCAAATTAGCTAAAGAAAAATTAGCAACTTTTCTATAGCTTCTCCAAACTAAAAACAACATCGCTAATAATATTAATATAAATAAACTAGAGAAAACTATTGAAAATATTATTATTTTATTTTTTAATGCAATGAGATTATTGAATTCATTTTCTGCTTTGTCAATCAACTTTCCAGTTCGTCCTATAACATCGTCATTAATTTTGTCGCTTACTTTCTTAATTTCTTTTTCAAATTTATTAGTTATTTTTTGGACTTCTTTATCTAATTTTTGCATCAAATCGTCTTGTGCTGACTTTGTGGCTTCCGTTAAACTTTTGTTTAATGTTCTGCTGTCAAAATTTATTTTTCCATTTTGACTAATTTTTATATAATCACTTGTACTTGCATAAGACACATTAATTAAGAATAAAAAACTAAATAAATAAACCAATTTTTTCATATTAACTCTCCAATTTCTTTACTTTATTAAATAATTTAATAAAATTTTCAGTTGTGGTACTTTGTATAGTATTATAATCAATTTTTAAAAAATCTACCAAATATTCTGCTATATTCTTTATATAGGCAGGCTGGTTAACTTGGCTTCTAAATGGAGTAGGGGCTAAGAATGGCGAATCAGTCTCGAGCATAATTTTATTAAGGGGAACATTTTTTATAATATCCCTTAATTCATTGGCATTTTTGAATGTAATAATTCCAGATAAAGAAACAAAGCCTCCCAAGTCAAGTCCCGTCCAACATAATTCTTTGCCTGATGAAAAACAGTGCAGAACAAATTTAAATTCTCCATTTTTCATTTCACTCTTTAAAATGTCAATCATGTCATCATCAGCATTTCTTGAATGTATAACAAGTGGCAAGTTTGTTTTTCTACAAGCTTCAATGTGAATTTCAAAATTTTTCTTTTGCTTTACCTTATCTATTGGCTCTTCAAAATATTCTAATCCACTTTCGCCAAAAGCTATAACTTTTTCTTTTTTTGAATAATCCAACAGCTTATTCAAGGTCTCATCTATATTTGAAATTGTTGAAGGGTGAACTCCTATTGTTGCATAAACATTTTTATATTTTTCTGCAGTAGCTAAAATTTTTTCAAATTCTTCAATTTCCGTGCTTATATTATTTATAATTTTTACTTGGTTTTTATTAGCCATTTCTATGGCCTCAGAAATAAGAACTCCTTTTTCTTCCTCTAACATATTCAAATGACAATGGGAATCTACTAAATAATGGTACATTATATTTTATTTTTTTAGTTTATTTTTATTTGCTAAAGCACTTTGCATCATCAAAGCTCTTTCTTCTGCTTCTGCTTCGTCTTCTTCCTCTTTTATATCGGCCTCTATTTTTTCAAGATTAAAAAATACAGAAGTAAGATAAATTATCATAATATCATAAATAGAAAATGAAATTATATTTTTTGTTATATCATCCAATCCAATATTTAGTTTTAAAACATAAGATATTAATTGATTTTCAACAAAATATGTTAGTCCTCCAATAATCAAGGTCAAAAAAATAAATCTAAATAAATTTCCTTTTACAATATTATAACTTCTGCTTAACGCTTTAATTCCATTTAGCAAAATTATTTCGCCATTTTCTTTATTGTTAATATCTCCAATTCCACATAAATAAATAGAAAAAAAGTAATAAAATAACAATATTACTCCTGGCAATATAAGAAATAATCCAAAAAAAGAAACCACCAACAAAAAGAAAACAGTCATACCGCAAACAGGCAAAAATCTTTTAGAAGCCATACCCAATGCTTCAATTAAACTGCTGGATGTGCTGGATCTTTGATTATATAATATATTACTAAAAAATATAGATTTAAATACATAAAAAGTAAACACTGGCAAGCCATAATATATGATATAAAACATTGATACAGGAAAAATCCTGCCTATTAAAAGAATATAATTGTCTGCAAAAAAAAGTTTAGCAACGGCAAAAATTATAATATTTAAACTAACTATATATAAAATATTTTTGAAATAATATTTAAAAGTGTCCTTTATATTTTTAAAAATTCTTAATTTTGTGTCAACTGTTGTTTTCTTTTTGACTTTTACTTTATTTTTTGCCATAATCTCTATTTAAAATTATTTACAAAGAGATAACATCGCATTATATGCGTCATTAAAGCCAATCAAAGAATACGTATCATTAGCTCTTTCCCCGGCCTTAGAATAAGCTAGCACATACATTTTTGCTCCAAGTTGCATTTGCTTTACCATTTCCACATCATCATTTCTGTCATAAGTCCATGCTTTCTCATCATTTGCAAATAATGGAAACTTTCTTTTTAAAATTGATACTTCAATATCTCTGTCGAGGTCATATAAAAAGCCAGAACTTATGCTTATTTCATCATGGCTTGCCCCTTTTTCCCTCATTACTGTAGCATAAGGCTCTCCTCTTTTTTTATAGGTTCCTTCTTTTTTAATTGGCAACGAAGCTATATAGCAAATTTCTTTTCCATTTTCAGTTGATTTAAATAATGTCCAGTCCCTATGTATAGATATAGGAACCGAAGCAAACGCATTCACATTAAAAACCAATAATAAAAGTATAATTATCGCTATTTTTTTCATAAATTACCCTTTTTTACTTGAGTTATTCTGCTCTCCTTATTCTTTAGAAATTTTTGGTTCTTTACTTGTTTGTGGAATTTTTACCTCATTTATTTTTTTCAAATCACCCTCAATTTTTGCACCATCTTCAACACACAAAGAAACGTATTCCAATGTTCCTTTTATATCAGCCTGTTTAGCAATATTTATCCTTTCGCTCTTAATTTTTCCATTAAACTTTCCCTTCAAATTCAAAACTTTTGCCGTTATGTTTCCCTGAACTTCACCCAGTTCTCTTATCGTTATAACATTTCCAATAATATCGCCTTCTATTTTACCCTCAACATCCAAAGTTTCTTCACAATTCAAAATACCATTAATGGAAAGTCCTGTTGAAATAACAGAAATATTATTTTTTGATAATATCATATCTTTTGTCAACATTAGTTGCTCGCATATTTTATTTATTTATCTTGTTTGAATGATAAAATGTAAAAAATTAATTTCAAGTTTTATCTTTTTTAAAAAATAGGATTTTATCATTAATAAATGTTTTAATTTAAAATCACCTTTACAAAAATATTAGTTTGATTAGACATGATAATGAAAACCTTTGATACCAGTGTCTAGTATAACTAGAATATTTATTTTTTGGCAAACAAGATAAATATAAAACTGAATAAAATTTTATTTATCAACAAAATATCTTGATAAAAAAAAATAAATTCATACCATCTAAACATAATAAGATAATTATTTATAAAAATGAAATTCACTTTAAGTTGGTTAAAAGAATATCTAGACACCCAAGCTAGTTGTTGTGAAATATTGAATAAGCTGGATCAAATTGGGCTAGAAGTTGATGATGTTGTTGACAATAGTGAAAAATTAAAAGATTTTAATTGTGTTGAAGTAATTGAGTGCGACAATCATTCAAATTCCGACCATCTGCATGTTTGCAGGGTTAAAAAAACTGATGGTGAAATTTTGCAAATAGTTTGTGGTGCGCCTAATGCTAAAAAGGGAATGAAAGCTGTTTTGGCGCCTGTTGGAAGCATTATACCAAATGGCAATTTTGAGATTAAAAAAAGTAAAATTCGTGGAGTTGAAAGCTGCGGCATGCTATGTTCTGAAAAAGAATTGGGGCTTGGCGAAGAAAGCGGCGGAATTATTGAATTGCCAGGCGATACTGAATTAGGAAAAAATATTGCTGAAATTTATGGATTAAATGACCCAATGATAGACTTGAATTTGCTGCAAAATACGGCGCATTGTCTTGGCGTTTATGGCATAGCAAGAGATTTAAGCGCAACTGGTATTGGAAAGCTGAAAGAATTTAAAAATTATAATATTAAGGCTGTGATTCCAAGTCCATTTAAAGCCGAAATTCAAGATGAAAATTGTTCTGAATTTACTTTTAGATATATTAAGGGTGTAAAAAATTGTGAGTCTCCGGACTGGATGAAGCAACGCTTAAAAGCTGTTGGAATTAATCCAAAAAGCGCTTTGATTGATATAACAAATTATGCAATGTTGGTTTTAAATAGACCGTTGCATTGCTATGATGCTGATAAAATAAAGGGAAATTTTGCAATAAAAAAAGCTGGTGGCGGTGAGAAATTCTTGGCTTTGGATAAAAATGAATATGTTTTGCCTAAGGACGCTACAATGATTTGTGATTCTCATAATAATATTTTAGGATTAGGCGGTATTATTGGCGGCGAAGCAAGCGCAAGTTCTAATGAAACTGTTAATGTAGTTTTAGAGTGTGCTATTTTTGATACCTTGAATATTGCTAGAACTGCTAGAGCTTTAAATATTAATACTGATGCAAAATTTAGATTTGAAAGAGGGGTTGATAAAAATATTAGCGAATTAGCATTGAATTATGCAGCGTATTTGATACAAAGTATTTGCGGTGGCGAAAGCAGCGAAATAGTTAGAGTTGTTTCCAATTCTTATGACAAAAACTCAAGAATTATGAATTTTAGCATTTCTTGCGTTGAATTGTTTTTGGGACTAAAAATAGAAAGGCAAAAAATTATAGAAATATTGAAAAATCTGGGTTATGGCGTTGAAGAAGATATGAGTGATTTAAATATTTTAATTTTAACTTTACCAAGCTGGAGGTCTGACATTGTTGTAAAAGAGACAGTTATTGAAGACATTATTAGAGTTTATGGCTATGATAACTTAAAGGAAATTAAAATAAATAATGAAAAGATTAGCGAAACTCAAGAAAATATAGAAAATAAAGACCTGAATAAAAAGTTATGGAATAGTTCTTTGTTGTTGACTGCTAATGGCATGACTGAGGTTATTAGCTGGAGTTTTATGAAAGAAGACATTGCAAAAGAGTTTGCTCCTATTAACGAAAAGTTAAGAATAAAAAATCCAATTACCGCTGATTTGTCTTATATGAAACCTAGTATTATACCAAACCTATTGACTATTGCAAAAAATAATCAAGATAGAGGCATTGAAAATATTAGCATTTTTGAAAAGAGCAGGGTGTTTATGAGTTTAATGCCCGAAGGACAAAAAAGAGTTATTGGCGGCATAAGAACTGGATTGGTTTGTGAAAAAGATGTATTTAATTCCTCAAGAAGCTATGATGTTTATGATATTAAAAAAGATTTACTTGATGTATTAAAGATTTTCGGAATTTCTAGCGATGCTTTGACTATTACAAATGATGTTCCTGATTATTATCACCCAGCCAGAAGCGGTGCAATTAAATTGGGAAATATATTTTTAGGCCTGTTTGGTGAAATCCACCCTATAAAAACCAATAAATTGGGATTAAAAAATAAGGTAAATGCTTTTGAATTATTTTTAGACAATATTCCAAAGCAAAAAGAACAAAAAATAACGCAAAAGAAAAAATTTGTTATGAATGATTTGCAGCCTGTTTCAAGGGATTTTGCTTTCATTTTGGATTGCAATATTGAAGTTGGACAAGCTATTGATATAGCAAAAAAAGCTAATAAAGAGCTAATTAAGGAAGTTCATATTTTTGATATTTATCAAGGCAAAAATATGGAAGAAAATAAAAAATCAGTGGCTTTTTCAATTAAAATTCAACCTATTGAGAGGACTTTGACTACTGAAGAAATTGACGCCATCAGCAATAGAATAATAAAGGATATTACTGAAAAGCTTGGCGGAGTTTTGAGGGATAAATGAAGGATGATAAACTAAGGTTAATAAGAAAAACCAATCCAAATTTAAAAATTCAAAAAATTGATTTTATTGAGTCGGGTTTTCATAGTTTAGCTGTAATTGTTAATAATGAGTATGTTTTTAGATTTCCTTTAAAAAAAGAATTTTTTGAAGAATATGCGAATGAGAATAAATTATTAAATATAATAAACAAAAGCATTTCAACAAGAATTCCTTTTTTAGAAGTATATAATATTGATGATGAAATATTTACAAAGCATAAAATAATACATGGCGAACAGTATGCCAATATTAGTGGAATATTGACAAATAATGAAAAAAATGATTTGGCTAAAGAACTAGCAAAGTTTATTGCTGAGTTGCATGCAATAAAAAGCGACGAAATTCAAACATCTCAATTTTCCATTAGCGATTATATAAATTCTGAAAATATTAACATTTTATATGATTATTTAAAGGAAAGAAAAAAAGAGTTTGATAAAGTCTTGGAAAGTTTTGATATTGAATCAAAAAGTTTAAAAAATGAAAATATAGTTATTTGCCATAATGATTTGAATGAAAATAATATTTTGGTCGATACAAAAACAAAAAGGTTGGCTGGAATAATTGACTTTGGCAATTCTGTAAAAAGAGATTTTAGTTCGGAATTTGCCTCATTATTGAAATATGATTTTGATTTTATGTTAAAAATCATAGAAGAATATGAAAAAATCACCGGAAGAGAAGTAAATTTAAATTATGCGATATTATTGCAAAGAATTAGATGCTATGGTGTTATGGCGGATGGCTTAATTGGAAATAAAAGTTATCGTGTTGAGATGGGCGAGAAATGGCTGGCGGTTTTGAAGAATTCAATATTTGCTAAATAAATTCTTGCAAATTTTAGTTTTAATTGTATTCATATATTGTTGTGATAGTAGTAAAAAGGATTTGGGAGATTAAATGACAAACTTATTAGTAGTAGAATCGCCCTCAAAGGCAAAAACAATTAACAAATATCTTGGCAGCAAATATAAAGTTCTTGCCAGTATGGGACATATCAGGCAGCTGCCTAAAAAAGATGGCTCTGTGGATGTACAAGATAATTTTAAGATTAAGTATGAGGTATCTCCAAAATCTAGTAAGGCTGTTAGCGAATTGGTTTCTGCTGCAAAAAATTGTGAAAAATTGCTGCTCGCACCCGATCCGGATCGTGAGGGAGAGGCTATTGCGTGGCATGTATTGGAAGTTTTGAGACAGAAAAAAGCAATAACTGATAAAACTCCCGTTGAGAGAGTTGTTTTTAATGCTATTACAAAAGCGAGTGTTGAGGAGGCTATTCAAAATCCTAGACAAATAGATATGGATTTGGTTAATGCGCAGCAGGCTAGGGTGGCTCTTGATTATTTGGTTGGTTTTACTTTGTCGCCTGTTTTGTGGCGAAAATTGCCGGGTAGTAAATCTGCTGGAAGGGTTCAGTCTGTTGCTTTGAGATTGATTTGTGAAAGGGAAGAAGAGATTGAAAAGTTTAAAACTCAGGAATATTGGACGATAGATGCTGACTTAAGAACCGATAAAAAGGAAAAATTGGTGGCAAGTCTAACTCATATTGATGGCAAAAAGCTTGATAAATTTGCAATAGTAAATGAAAAGCAGGCTAAAGAAATTCGAGCTATTCTTGAGGAGAAAAAATATAAGGTTTTAAGCGTTGAGAAGAAGCAAACAAAGAAAAATCCTTATGCTCCGTTTACAACATCTACATTGCAGCAAGAAGCTAGCAAAAAACTTGGTTTTTCTGCTAAGCAAACAATGCTAATTGCGCAAAAATTATATGAAGGTAAAGATGTCGGAACTGGAACTCATGGTTTAATTACATATATGAGAACTGATGGTGTTTACACTGCCCCAGAGGCTATAAACAAAGCGAGAAACTACATTCAAAAGGAATATGGCGATAAATATTTGCCGACAAAACCTATAATTTATCAAAATAAAGTTAAGAACGCACAAGAAGCGCATGAGGCAATTAGGCCAACCGATCCCGCTTGCAACCCTATTGGTATTAAAAAATATTTGACCAATGATGAATTTAAACTTTATGATTTGATTTGGAAAAGATTAATTGCAAGCCAGATGGAAGCCGTTGTTTTCGATCAAGTTGCTGTCAATATTGAAACCGAAAGTCCTTATGGAATTTTAAGAGCTACTGGCAGCGTAATTAAATTCGATGGTTTTTATGTTCTTTATAATGTAAATAAAGAGGAAGATGAAGAAAAAGCTGATGAAGACAATGAAAAAATATTGCCGCATGTTGATGAGGGACAATATTTGAATTTGCAAGAAATAAAGGCTTTGCAGCACTTCACGGAACCGCCAGCAAGATATTCTGAAGCAAGTCTTGTAAAGAAAATGGAGGAGTTAGGCATTGGCAGACCTTCAACTTATGCAACGATTTTATCTGTTATTCAAGAACGGGAATATGTGAAGCTTGAAAAGAAAAAGTTTACTCCAGAAGAAAGGGGACGAATTGTCACGGCATTTTTAAAGAAATATTTTGCAAAATATGTGGGCTATGATTATACAGCAAAACTTGAAGATGATCTCGACGAAATATCAAACGGAAAAGAGAACTGGATTAAATTTTTGAAAGAATTTTGGGAGCCTTTTTACGCTGATATCAATGTGGCTTTAACAATACCAACAAGTGAAGTAATCGGCAGCTTAATGGAACAAATGAAAGAGCATATTTTTGGTTATGATGAAAATGGAAATCTAAAAGATACTTGTCCTCAATGTAAAACAGGTAAATTAACCTTAAAAATGGGAAAATTCGGCGCTTTTGTTGGCTGCAGTAGATACCCAGAATGCAAATATATAAAAAATATAGAAAGCTTAAGCATTAACAATGAAGAACAGACAGAAACTGCTGAAAAGTTTGATAACAAGCTGCTTGGCAAAGATGACGGACAAAATATTTACATTAAAAAAGGGCCTTATGGTTTTTACATTCAAAAAGGCGAAGACAGCTCAGACAAAACTAAAAAACCAAAGCGAGTTGGCATTCCCAAAGGAAATAAAGAACCACAGAATATGACCTTGGAACAAGCAAAAAATTTATTGGCATTGCCAAGATTGATTGGACAACATCCAGAAGATAAAGGAGAAATTAAGGCTAACATAGGGCCTTTTGGACCATATTTGCTCTATAACAAAGTTTTTTATTCTGTTAAAAATGACGATATTTTGACGCTTGAATTGCCTACTGCGGTTATGATAATTGAGGAAGGAAAGAAGAATAAGAAGTTAAAAGAAGAAAAGCGAGGAGAGGAGGGGGGTGTTAAAGTAAAGAGGACAGCTAGTAGAACGGCAAAAAAGGTTGGAAAGAAGTAGCCCCTTTCTTTTCTAATTCAAAAATATAGCAGTCCTTTATTAGTTTCTTTTACTCTTCGTGCGTTTATTTTTGTTGCAAACTAATTATGGTTCCTCTTTTTGTAGCTCCCCTTTGTCCTTCGGACATTTCCCCTCAAGGAGGGGAAAGATTATGGTGGTGAAGGCGGAGGGAAAGGTTATGGTAGTGGTGAAGGCAGAGGGGAAAGATTATGGTGGTGGTGAAGGTGGAGGGAAAAGATTATGGTGGTGGTGAGGGCAGAGGGGAAAGATTATGGTGGTGAAGGCGGAGGGGAAAGATTATGGTGGTGGTGAAGGTGGAGGGAAAAGATTATGGTGGTGGT
>CAZBNS010000041.1:0-14676 GCA_964493475.1 uncultured Rhizobiaceae bacterium
TTATACATTAACTCGCTGACCCATTATGCAAAAGGTACGCCATTACAGAATAAATCTGCTTTGACTGCTCGTAGGCATTCGGTTTCAGGTTCTATTTCACTCCCCTTATCGGGGTTCTTTTCGCCTTTCCCTCACGGTACTGGTTCACTATCGGTTGTTGGTTAGTACTTAGGCTTGGAGGATGGTCCCCCCATATTCAAACAGGATTTCACGTGTCCCGTTCTACTCATATTCACTTGTGTCTTCTACCTATACGGGGCTATCACCCACTATGGCTAAACTTTCCAGTTTATTTTAGTTCTTACACAAATGACATTGGCCTGATCTCCTTTCGCTCGTCGCTTACTAAGAGAGTCTCAATTGATTTCCTTTCCTCTGGTTACTAAGATATTTCAATTCACCAGGTTCGCTTCTACTTCCTATGTATTCAGTTGTAGATACCCTTGCGGGTGGGTTTCCCCATTCAGAAATTCTCGGATCAAAACATATTGACAATTCCCCGAGACTTATCGCAGTCTATTACGTCTTTCATCGCCTTCCAACACCAAGGCATCCGCCAAATGCCCTTCTTTTGCTTTTTTATTTATTAATCACCATTTTGACATAAAGTCAAAATTAATTTTAGAGTATACAAAGTAATTTGACTATATATAGAATTAAATCTATATATAAACTAAACTTATTCTAAACTTTCTAATCAATAAAATTCATCACAAATCTTATCTTTCAAAAATTTTCTTATATAATACTTTGTACTAATATTAAATTCACAATAACAAACAACTGGTGAATGATTCTAAAATAGAAAAAACTAAAAGTCAACAAATTTCTTTGCGGCTTCATAACATTTTTTTGGAGTTTCCGAATCTCACCTCACCCATTATAGCATACGTTTTTTTATTAGTCAAGAAATATTTTAAAAAATTTTACATCAAACAAAGTGTTGAAAATACACAACAATATTTAAAAAGTATAAAATAATTTTAACTTTTTTTAAATTAAATTTTTTAACAGTTATTTACTGGAAAATTTCATAACATAATTATAGACGGTTCTTTATGTATTCTCTATTATTATAAGTTAATTTATAGCTCAGCTTCGTCAACTCCATTGATAAAGGGGAGCTGCTAACACAATCAAATTATAATTAAATAAATAATAATCATTTATTTGCATTTTAAATAATAAGTATTACTATTATAGATAGGATTTATCCACGATATTCGATTGCTAAGCAATCTTTTTTATAGCTAAGGCTATTATTTATTATTTTAGAACCTAATTGGTTCGCAATTTTTATATATATTATGAATTTGAATTTGAATAAATTTAAAAAAGAACTTTTGTTCTTACCTCTTGGCGGAAGTGGTGAAATTGGATTAAACTGTAATCTTTATCATTATGATGGAAAATGGTTAATTGTCGATATGGGTATTGGTTTTACAAACGAAATTCCAGGTGTTGACGTTATAGCTCCCGATATATCTTTTATAAAATCGCACATTAGTGATTGTTTGGGAATATTGTTAACTCATATACATGAAGACCATATTGGTGCAATTCAATATTTATGGGAAGAGCTAAAGCTTCCGATTTACACTTCAAAATTCACATCTACATTCTTAAAAGAGAGATTAAGCGAGTATGAATTTGGAGATCAAGTAAAAATCATTGAGATTGAAGCTGGTAAAACTTTAACTTTAAAACCTTTTGAGCTTGAATTTATTGGATTAACACATTCAACTCCTGAAATGAATGCAATTTTAATAAAAACAGAAGCTGGAAATGTTTTACATACTGGAGACTGGAAATTTGAAGATAAGCCAGTAATCGGCAAAGTTTCCGATAAAAAAAGATTGAAGGAATTGGGGAATAAAGGTGAAATTTTAGCCGCAGTTTGCGAATCAACAAACGTATTCAAAACTGATAAAGTTAGAACTGAAGATGAGCTTTTGAAAAATTTAAAAGATATTATTAAAGAAAATAAAAATGGATTAATAGTTTCTGCTATTTTTGCCTCAAATATTGCAAGAATTATATCTTTATCACTAGCTGCAAAAGCATGTGGCAGAAAAATTGGAATAATTGGCAGATCAATCTACAGAATATTAAAAGTTGCCAACGAAATGAATTATATTCCAAAAGGATTAGAATTTATAGCTGAAGACGATTTAGGACAATATAATAAAAAAGATTTAATGATTATTTCAACCGGTTGTCAAGGCGAGCCAACATCTGGGCTGAGCAAATTAGCTAGCGACACTCATAAAACAATACACTTGGCTAGCGGCGATTCTGTCATTTTTTCTTCAAGTGTCATTCCGGGTAATGAAAAAAATGTTTATTCTGTGTATAATAAATTGTCTGAAAAAGATGTTAAAATCATAACAGATCAAAATGAGTTCGTCCACCTATCAGGGCATTACAATAGAAATGATTTAATCGAAATGTATAAGCTAATTAAGCCCAAAATAGTTGTCGCAACACATGGTGAAGAAATGCATCTTGCCGAGCATAAAAGAATTGCCAAGAGCTGTGGAATTAAACAAGTTGTAAAGGCAAAAGACGGCTGTTTATTAAAACTTAATGAAAATAAATCAGAAGTTTTAGATAAAATTGATTTAGTAAATATAGCTGTTGACGGCAGAAGAATGCTACCTTTAAATAGCCATATTATTGGCGAAAGAAAGAAAATTGCGGAATCTGGCGCCATAATAACTATACTTACAGTTGACAAAAATTATAAATTACTTGAATTGCCAGGTATTACAGCGATTGGAAACTATGATTTAAAACACGAAAAAGACATGAAAGAAATTCTTGAAGAGGACATCGCAAAGAGCTATAATAGTGCGTTGAATAGAATGGCAAATCAAGAAAATACTATGCATTTTGAAAAGGATGAGGAAAGAGAGCTTTATTTTGATAGAGAAATAAGAAAGACAGTAAATCATATATTTCAGTTGGATATGGGAAAAAAGCCTTTTATTATTATAAAAATTTATAAGGTTAATCAGTAGAAAAATTTTTATTATGTTTTTGCATTATAGTTTGAGCTACATTTATAAGTAGCTCCTTTTGTGCTATTTCGGAGCTATCGTTCTGTTTACTAGCTTTATTGCATTTTATTTTTTGAGTTTTCTGTAGCCAATTATTTATTTACTCTCTTAGTATAAATGGTGAATTCCGGATTTTCGCTAAATTTTAAAACATTCTGATTATCCGTAATTTCAAGTCTTCCCGCAGAGCCCTTTCCAAAATCGCCATATGTTTCTACATTTGTAAAAATATAATTTTGATTATCTTCTACTCCTTGTTTTGCTTCAATAAATTGAAACCCCTTGTCATTAAATTGTAATTTTGGTTCCGAGATAATATTTTGATATTCTATGGTATTATTTGATTTTTTTGTTAAATTTTTATTTTTGTTGTAAAAATCCGATATAAGTCTTGCTATACATAAAAATAATAGCAATATTAAAATGTAGTGAAGATATTTATATAATTTTAATACTAAATTTTTTTTCATAAATATTATTTTTTTATCCAATCAGGGTCTGTAGCGCCTTGATTTTGTGGTGTTGGAATTCTATATTCAATACCGGTTAAAATATCTATGGTATAGATGTTTGGAATACTTGATCTTCCAAAAGGACCCTGCTGCTTGGAGTAAATTAAATATCTGCCGTTTGGAGACCATTTAATTCCTTCAACTAAATATGCGCTCATAATACTTCTCTCACTTTCACCCTTTGGCGTCATTAAACCAATTGCAAATTCCCCTTTTTCTAATTTTACAAATGATATCAACCTTCCGTCAGGAGACCAGCTTGGTTTATCATATACACCCCTGCCTTTACTTATTAATTCAACATTATCGCCATTTTTATCCATGATGTAAAGCTTTCTGATTCCTGCTTTGTCAGAAACAAATACTATTTTTGCGCCATCAGGAGACCAGCTTGGAGATGTGGAAATAGCTTTGTCAAATGTTAATTGTTTGACAATACCCTCATCAAAATTAAGCTTATATATATTGGAGTATCCATCGCTTGTTCCAGAAAATACAATCTCGTTTAAGCCATTTGGGTTAAAATTAGGCGCAAAACTCATTTCAGTAATATTACCAATTAATTTTAATTTTTTTGCTAATAAATCTAATTTAAAAATATGTGGTTTCTTGTCTCTATATTCCAAGTAAATAATTTCGTTTTTGTTGGATTTGGAAAATATTGGAGTTAATACAAGATTTGCACCATTTGTTATATATTCTAAATTACTTCCGTCAAAATTCATCATTGCAATCTTTTTTTGTCTATTCTGAGCTCTTCCACTTTCTGATACAAAAAGAATTTTACTGTCAAAGTGTCCGGATGCTTCTCCTGTTAGAAGTTCAAAAACCATGTCTGAAACAACATCTGAAATCCTTTTCCAATTGCCGTCGTTTATAGTGTATGATTTAGAAAAAAGTTCTCTTTGATCCAAAATATCCCATAACTTAATGTTTAATTCAATTTGGTTGCCATTCATCTCCAAAAATCCGCTTAGAACGGCATCTATTGGAGTTTTGGTGTATTTTGACATAACTAAAGCATTTAAATCCGGGTTTGAAAGTTTTTTAACTTCGTCAAAATTTTTAAAAATACTATCTTTAGAGTTCTTTATATAGAATAAGTTTGTAGTATCCAAATTATTTTTAATATTTGTTAAAATTTTATCTACTATGCTGCTGTTTGATACATTGGTTGGATTGAATTTTTCAAACACAAGATTAATTTTTTTTGAATCAACATTATCAACATCTATAGTTAATTCATTCGCTCCAAATGCTGCACTAATAGATAACAACAAAATAACAACAAAATATATTTTTTTCATATTTACTCCAAATTATTACTATCAAATATAAACACCATACGCTTCCATGTCTTGTATTTGCCAGAAGGCAATCCTCTTAAAGGACTGCAAAAGACCAACGCCGATTTAGCGTTATCAAGCGCAATTGCAAATCCTTCGTCATCAAAATTATCAACAATTTTGTTGACTTTGACGCTATTCATATCAATAATGCCATCTTGGGCTACATTCAGAGTTAAAGCAACTATGGCTCTGCTGTCTTTTTTACTTCTAAGAATGGCCATTTTATAACATCCTTTTATTTGTCTTTGAATATTTATTTTTTCTCTCAATGACAATATGTATTTGCTATCAATTTTGTTTTCTTCTATCTCTTTCAATTTATTATAGTCATCTTGGTTAAAAATTTCGTTAAGACTTAAGCTTCTATACTTTTCATCAACCTGATTTTCTGATATATTAATTTCTGAAATTAGACCGTCAATATCCTCATATCCTACTTCATCTAAAATATTTTGAATTGATTTTTGAGCGCTGGCCGTTGTATCAGACTTACTTATCGCCGCACTAGGAGCGGTAGCCGCACCATTAATTTTTTTATCTTCTTTTTTCTTAACAACTAATGGTTTTTGAGATATTTTAATTATATCCTCTATTTTTTGCACCTGTTTTATTAAAGCAACATCTACCTTTGGAACAATATTTTTTTCATTCATTTTCTTTCTCAATTCTTCTCTTTTTAGCATATTTTCTATAAGTTTTCTTTTTTCTTCTGTATTAACTTTGCTTTCCGCTACATAAACAGGAGTATAATAATAACTAAATTCATTTTCTTCTGTCTCCACATTAATGCTGTCATCACTTATAACTTGCTGCTTAACTGTTGGTTTTTTTGCAGATTTTTCATAAACAATTTTGTTATTGTCTGCATTATTTTGCAAGTTTTTAATCTTATTATATAATTCAATTTTTTCCTCAAGATTTAAATTTTTAACTTTATCACTTTGATTATCACTTTTAATATTTTTTATATCATCAATAGCATTTTCATTTAGAAAGTTTATAGTCAAGGGCGTAATGTTTGTTGTTGGAGATGTTTTTCTATCAAGTTCCACTGTAGATAAAGCAAGCAATGTAATGAATAATATGTGAAAAAATAAGGAATATAATAAATTTCTTAGCATGATTAGTAATTATACATCTCGTTGTTAAAAATTTTTAAATTCCATAGTAGTTTAGAGTAGAAATCAGTTTTTTGCAAAAAATTACTATCAAAAATTACCATAAAATACCTTTATTTATTAAAATTATGCATATTAATTTATGCACAAAGTCTATTACATTTTTCTTAAATCCGTTACCAATGTAACATCAAAAAATCCAGCATTATAAATTGCACTCACAACAGTTATGACCCTATCATAAGTTATATCCTTATCAGCTTTTACAAAAATCTTAATATCTTTTTCACCAAGTGTTAATTCCGATAATTTATTTGCAAGAGTGTTTAATTTTATTGGATCTTTCTCCAAAACAAGACTTCCGTCTTTTTTTATACTCACAACAAGAGGCTCTTTTTTCACTATTATTATTTCGGCTTTACCTTTTGGCAATTCAATATTAACGCCTCCTAGCATTATCGGCGACGCAACCAAAAATACTATTAATAAACTAAATAACACATCAACAAATGGAGCAAAATTAATATAATTGTTAGTTGTTTGTCTTTTTAATTTTCTTTTTGAAAATATATTATTAGATTTCATAGGTTCTACCTCTATTGATCCAATTCTTTGGATAAAATATTTAGAACTTCAGCGCTAAAATTGCTCATTTGATCTTCAAAATTATTAATCTTTATAGTGTATATGCTATAAAAAATTGTTGCTGGAATTGCTGCTACCAATCCAAATACAGTAGTAATTAAAGCATTCGCAACACCCGGTGCAATAATTATAAGACTAGTATCTTGCATGGCGGCTATTGAAAAAAAACTGCCTATTAATCCCCAAACGGTTCCAAATAATCCAAAAAAAGTTGATGTTGTTGCTACAATTAATAAAAATGTCATTCCATATCTTAATTTTGATACAGATTTTGAAAGCGCAATATCCATAGTCATAGCTAATCTTTCTTTTAATGCATTTTTTTTGGCAATATCACCGCCTTTTACTATGTTTAAAACATTTGAGCTTTCCCACTCTTGCATTGCTGCCGAAAATATAACAGCAGAAGGATATGTAGCATTATTTTTAACTTGTTTATATATATCTTCCAGCATTTTCCCAGACCAAAATAATCTGTTAAATTTTTCCGTTTTAATTTTTAAACTTCTAAACTTAAAAATTTTGTCAAAAACAATAGCCCAACTCCATACAGAGAAAAATGTTAAAATGATGTATAAACTCATCATTACTACATCAGAACTCATTATCATATCAAAAACTTGAATATTTATTTCTCCAGCCATTTTTTAGAATTAATTATATATTATGCTTCAATTATCCATTTTATTTATATATTTGCAAGAAAAAAATGAAAGAATGACAATTATGGATTTATGTAATTATAAAGTCTTAAAGTGCATATAATTTAACATTACCCATCAATTTAACAGCTTTAAAATACTTTTATTTATCAAAAATCACACTATTATTATTGTCTGTATAAATTTTATTTATTTTGGATTTTTTATTATAATAAATATAGATTATGTTGTTTTGAGAATTTTCTCCGTTATTAAACCAAGGATTAAATTTTTGGATTACTTCCCTTTGAATATTTCCAAATACGTATCTTAATGTGTTGTCAATGGTTATTGAAAAATTATCTTCAAATTTTGCAGAAGCAATTATGTTAGCAATCATAATTCCATCATCTTTTAAGCTTTGTTTGACACCTTGAAAATACTCAACAGTTATTAAATGCGTTGGAATGTCAAATGCATGTGAATATGTGTCTAAAATTATTAGGTCATATTTCTTATTATTATTTTTTAAGAAGTTTCTAGCATCTTTTACAACAAATTGTTTATTTTTATCTAATTCATTTTTCAAAAAATATTTCTCGGTTATTTCTAATAAAGACCCATCTATATCAACATAGGTATAGTTATTGCGTTTATCATCAATGCCAATTGTAAAGCCTCCCGCTCCTAAAACCAATATATCTTTAGTTTTATTACGAGGAATTTTTGAAATAAAATTGTTATTAATGTATCTTACATAATCAAACATCAAATTCTTATTTTTAGATATTTTGGAAGAATAAGAATTATTTACCATCATAATCTTTGAAAGATTGTTGTCTGTATCAATAATTTTAATTGTGGAATATTCATTATTAGATAATACTCCGATTTTTCTTTCAACTATTGAATTATTAAATATAAAACTTACAACAATAAATAAAAAGCATGCTATATAGATTTCAATTCTATTTCTGTTATTTAATATAAGCATGGCGATTGTTATTAGGAATATATTAAACATAACGGCATAATTTACTCCAAAAAATGGCATAATAAATAATGTGGTTAGAATTGAGCCGCCAAAAGAACCTATAGTGCCATAAAATAAGATTTTGCCAGTTATTTTGCTGGAAATATTTTTAGAAAAATAATTACTCACTAATGGAGTTGTTTGAGCTAATAAATAAGATGGCACAGCTAATAATAACAAGGCAAAGGCAAATGCTTGAGCTATTCTATTTGTTATTCCAACATATTCAAAAGCTTTAAAGTAATATTCCAAAAAAATATAAGATGTGCTGGCAAAAATAAAAATTACCGAAATAGTAAAATTCCTCAAAATTTTCTGCCTTATGCTTATTTTTTTGAGATCAATTTTTCCGCTGGTATAATAACCTATTGACAAAAATATTAAAACTACTCCTATAATTATTGAGGCGATTATTGTGTCGTTTCCTAAGTATGGAACCACCTGCCTCATAGCTAATAATTCAAGAGCCAAACTTACATAACCACTTATTAGAATAACTAAAAAAAGGAAAAAAGTAATTTTTTTATTCATATTATTTTTTTAGACAAATATGTAATAAAAATACAAGATTATATTGTAAATTGTCAAATACTTTTATCTATTAACAAAGCTAATAAAAAAATATAATAATTTTTAATTAAAATAATCAGTTAAACTTCCGAAACACACAACTATCTTTTTTTATTCATCATTTGATATTCAAACCACTTTGCAATTTTCAAAAATCTAAAATATGCCAGCGAAACTGAAATTATAAATCCATACCAACCTTGAACGAATTTCATTCTAAAAAAATAATATCTTAAAAATTGATATGGCATTTCAATAACCAGTCTAAATTTGGAATATGTTTTACCTTGAGCGACCGCTGTTTTTACGAGTTCGTCAGTATACATATTTAATTTATACCAAAATTGATATAAATTCAAATATGAATAATGTAAAATTATCCCCTTTAATTTTTTTGACTTAAGTCCTTCCTTCAATGGAACAATCCTATCATGAGTTAAATCATCAGGCATTGTCGCAACCCTTTTATCATAAATTCTGATTGACTCATCGCCGTCAGCAAATAATTTTGGTTTTTTATCACCGGGAAACATATCTCTATGCTTAATAATATAAAGCGGATATTCTGGATTTTTCTTTATTTCCTTTATTTCCTCAATTAATTCCGTAGACAAAACCTCATCAGCATCTAATCTTAGCAAATAATCATTTTTGCATTTGCTTTGAGCAAAATTTTTTTGTGATGAAATATTTTTCCATTTGTGAAACATAAATTTGCAACCATAACTTTCCGCAATTTCTTTAGTTTTATCTGTGCTTCCGCTATCAATAACAATTATTTCGTCCGCAACTTCTTTTAATGCTTCCAGTGTTCTTGGTAATCTTGCTTCTTCATTTAAGCTAACAATATATGCTGATAATTTCATATGTTATGTATTTTTAACTATAAAAATGGTAAAAAAAGCTTGATAATTGTCAAGGATTTAGTTTGCAAATTATTGTTATGTAAAGTGTTTGTGATTAGGTTTGAAGTAGCTCCAAGGAGAGCTATAGAAGAATAATTCTAAAATACTAATTAATAATACTCAATACGCCGCCTTTAAAAGCAATAACAAATATCTTGCCGTTTAATGAAAAAGGCTTATTGCAAAAATTAAATGGCATTTTCTTTATCCCCTCAACTTCCCCAGTAAGTGAATTTATAATCTTATATTCATTCAAATTATTAAAAGCCAAAAGTTTATCATTGGCGAAAATCATACTTTTGTAGTAAACAATACCTTTTTGTTTTTTCTCATTAGCATATCGTGGTAATTTTGTAAAATAATTGATTTTGCCGTCTTTTAAATTCATATTAACCAAAATATTATCAGCTGTTATTAAATATACAAAATTATTATTTATTAAAATATTTGTTAGTGATGATAAATTTTGTTTCCATAAAATTTTCATACTATCCAAATCCAAACCAATGGTAATTCCATTATTTGCCGTAGCTACTAATATATTATTTTTTATTTGGGGAGTAGAATCAATATCTGTTAATTCAAAGTTTGAAAATAAAAAATATCTTCCAATAAGTTTTGTATCAAAAACAACTTCACCATTATTTTTATTTAATACAAACAGTTCTCCAGACGAATATGAAGCTATAACATAATTTTTATATATAATTGGATCCGCAGAACCAAAAATTGCTGAGTCTTTGCTGCTTCCATAATGTATCCACTTTATTCTGCCATCTTCGGCATTCAAAGCATAGAGCTTATTATCATTCGTAATTGTGTAAATAGTGTTATTATCAATTACCGGTGTAGAAATTGGAATAGCATTTATTTTCTTTTTCCATCTTATAGTTCCATCATTATTAACGGCTACAATATCATTAAGTCTTGATGTGAGAAATATAGTATTATTATAAAATGAAATCTTGCCGCCGTAATAATTCATAAAATTATCTTTTTCTATTACCTTTGTTTTCCAGATAGGTTTACTAAAATTATTTTTATCTTTAGCAATTAAATTGCCTTTTGTATCAAGCATGTAAATAATATCATTTACAATAATTGGATTTGAAAAATAGTAATGTTTCACACCTAATTTTTTTCTTGAAATTGAAAATTTTTGAAAATCAAAATTATCAACCTTATATGTTTCTATGGCCTTGTTTAATGTTGAATTGTCGCCATAATAATTCTGATATGTATCTGCGTTTGCTATAGTAATATTCTGTTTTTGTTTTGAAAGCTCTAATTTCGTTGATGAATCCAAGAAAATATCTTTTCTTTCTCCTATAATTTCTTTTTTACCGGAACAAGACGATAAAAAAATAACTAACGAAAATATAACTATAATTTTTTTCATACTAACTTTCCGCAGACATTATAAATACCAATGACAACATTGAAAATATATAAGCTTGAATTATACTGCTTATAAAATGCAAAATATTTAAAAAAATTGGAAAACCAAATATTAAAAATACAACTCCATCAACTATTGCAGCAATCACCATTGAGCTCATAATATTTCCATATAGTCTTATTACTAAGGCACAATTGCTGCCTATATCGCTGATTATATTCATTGGAAGCATAAGCATTGTTGGTTTTGTATATTTTTTTAAATAATTAAAAGCCCCAACTCTTGTTATGCCATAACTCACTCCTCTTATAATAACGAGAATTACTAAAGCAATGTTGGTTGATAATGAAGCTGTTGGTGAGCGGAAAAAGGGTATTAGCTGCAAAAGATTGGCTATCAATATAAAAATAAAAACTGTGGCAATAAAAGGCAAAATATGTTTTATATTAACCTTTCCAACCTTTTCAATTTGATCTTCTATACCTGTTATTAGAACTTCAAAAAAATTCTGTAATTTTCCAAAATTTTTTTCACTTGTAATATAAAATCTGAGAATTAAAGCCGAGCCAATCATAATTAACATAATTATCCATGTAAAAAAGATTGTATCATTAAGTTTGAAAAAACTGTTTTGCCAAATTATAAATTGATCCGTACTAATATTCATTAAATCTCCTATGAAATAGATTTATCATGAAATCTGCTCCTCATTATTGTTATTTTATCCGACAAAATAACTAAATATTTAACCGAAATAAATCCAATAAGCATTAAAGCTGCATTTTGCCAACTTTTATTTAAAAATATAATAAATATAATGCAAACAATCGCCATTCTCACAATTAGGCTTTTAATAACAAATGTAATGTTTTTCATTCTTATTGCTCTATTTATTGTCCATTTTAAACCAAAGAAATTAAATACTCCGGTCATAAAACCAACAAAAAGCAGAAAAATTACATTATTCATCATTTTTTAAACACCTTATTATTTTTACCATTGAGTTAACATTAGCTACTGTTCCTAAAATAATTGCTAAAAAATATAAATTATTAAAGTTAAGCAATGAAGCCAAAAGATATCCTATTAAATATATAAAAATTAAATAAACAAGTATAATTTGAATACCAAACGAAATCAATGGGAAAATAGGAGCTATATTAATTTGACTTCTTATTTTTCCCTGTTCTTCAATTCTCTCTTCTAGTTTTTTATTTAAAATATTCATTATTTTAATTTTGTTAAATTATTAAGCATATAATATTCTAATTGTTTTAAATTCTTATTTATTTCTCTTTCTATATTTCCCTCATTCTCCGAAATTATATTTATTTTTGTTTTTAATTCTTCTAAACTATTTCCCAATATTGCTTTATATGTACTTAATCTTACTTTATCTGCATATTTTACAAGAATTCCATTTGATAATGCAATAAATTTTTTGTTATTATTTGCATCAACAATATTCATAATATTTGTATCAAAAGAAGAAACATAATCTATATGGTTTGGCAAAATCGTCAAAAACCCTTCCTTTCCTTGAAAAGTTAATCTTTTGATATTATCATCAAAAAACATTTCAATTGGTGAATATATTTTTAAATCAATTAAATTGTAGGTCATATAAATTACAAAAAATTTTCATACAAAACAATAATCCATACCAAGATTAAATATATAAAAGACGATAGAACTATGCAACTTCCTATATCTTTAGCTATTTTTGACAACGGATGAATTTTCTCTGATATTCTGTCTACTATTACCTCTATAGCTGTATTTATTAACTCAGATATTATAACCAAAAATAAAGAAGAAAATAAAAACAACTTTTCAATAAATGATATATTTAATATAAGAGCTACTATAAATAAAACCGAACACAATAAAACATCTTGCCTAAAAGCTTCTTCACTTTTAAAAGCCGCAACAAATCCATCTTTTGAATATTTAAAAGCTTCTAAAATTCTTACCAATCCTGTTTTATTCGTTTTCATTTGTAGAAGTAATATTATTTGCTTAAATAATAAAAATATTTTATTAAAAGGCAAGTTAATTGTAATTTTATAGCGTGAAATCGTTAACCTTTGATGTATTAAAAAAAGACATCATAAGCAATCACCATCTATAATTTTTTATAAAATTCAATCACTTTCTTATTTATCTTAACATTGTTTATATTAAAGCTTTCAATAAACAATCCATTTAGACTTCTTACTCGTGAAATTGCAACATAAACCTGCCCCTCAGCAAAAGCGCTTCCTAAATTACACCTTATTTTTTCAAGCGTCATGCCCTGTGATTTATGAACAGTAATTGCCCAAGCTAAAACCAAGGGTATTTGAACCATCATCGCCTCAACCTCAATCTGAGCGGTATTTTCATTAAATTTTGATACAACCCATTCCTCCGGCGTAATTGTTAAAACACTGCCATTTGTAAATTCAACAACAGGATAGCCTTTTTTGTTGTCAAAACTTCTAACAACACCTACAGAACCATTGATAATGCCCTCTTTCGCAAAAGTATTTTTTAACATCATTACTTGCGCTCCTATTTTCAATGTCAAGTTTTCCGGAACTATACAATTTTTCTTCAAGAATTCTATTTTCTCGGGTTTTCCATCAAATTGCGCTTTATATGTTTTTTCACAACTACTAATATCACTAAGCTTTGAATAATTAATTCTTTCAACTTGAATATTATGAGTTCCCAAAATCGTAGCCTCAAACGTCTTATTCAAATCTTCTTTTTTAAATCTGCTTCGCAACAACTCAATATCATATTTTGTGAGTTCACCAAACCTCAAATCATTCAACAAATTTACCAAATCCTCTTCTGACTGCCTAAAAATATCCTTCAATGTTATTGTTTCAATTTTAGCCTCTTGCCAAGCTTCACTTTCAAAAGAAAAAAATATTTCACCATTCTCTCTATTTACTGGCGGTAATTGTAAAAAATCACCAAACAAAATGAGTTGAAGACCACCAAATGCTGCATTATTTTGCCTTACGGCTTTCAACAAATTGTTTAGCATATCAAAAATTTCAGCAGAAATCATTGAAATTTCATCAATCGCAAGCATTTTAGCACTTCTTAATTTCTTCCTTAAATGAGTTCCTTTTACAGACAAAATATTCCTTAAAGTTTCATTAAGCGGCAAATTTCCCAACCCCAAACCAGCCCAAGAGTGAAGAGTTTGCCCGCTGACATTAATCGCAGCAATTCCAGTTGACGCCGTAATATGAAGACTTTTTGTTTTATATTCATCTTTAATATAATTTAACAAAAAAGACTTGCCGGTTCCCGCAGGCCCAGTTATAAATACATTCTTTCCTTGTGCAATTTTATCAACAGCAAGCCTTTGTGTTTCTGATAAAGATAAATACATTCGATAAAAATTAAAAATATAAATATATTTTATAATTTATTTTTTAAATGTATA
>CAZBNS010000042.1:0-14437 GCA_964493475.1 uncultured Rhizobiaceae bacterium
CGCAACCCAATGTTAAATATATTATTTTAAAAGTCTATTAAATTTGTGCAATGCCGTCAATAGGAATACTGTTATAGCTTGCGTTTTTATTTCCCTATATTAGAATCAAATAGAGCTACGCCTTTGCTTGATGTTAGTTATAGCTTGCGTTTTTATTTCCCTATATTAGAATTGTATCAAAAGATACATCATTAATGACATCGTTATAGCTTGCGTTTTTATTTCCCTATATTAGAATTTTACATAGATAATATTCTAAATAATATTTGTTATAGCTTGCGTTTTTATTTCCCTATATTAGAATTGAGACATTGAAAAGAAATTTATGTCATTAGTTATAGCTTGCGTTTTTATTTCCCTATATTAGAATTCATCAACTGATTTATTACCATCTACTTTTGTTATAGCTTGCGTTTTTATTTCCCTATATTAGAATGTATCTGTAGTGCGAGTATCCTTTAAGCCAGTTATAGCTTGCGTTTTTATTTCCCTATATTAGAATTAATTATAAGTCTCAATATTTCACGATTGTGTTATAGCTTGCGTTTTTATTTCCCTATATTAGAATTATTTTCATTAATTATCCATTGATTATTAGGTTATAGCTTGCGTTTTTATTTCCCTATATTAGAATAGTTGGCCTTGACAATATGACAAATTATCTAGTTATAGCTTGCGTTTTTATTTCCCTATATTAGAATAATTCTTGATTTCTAATTTCTAAATCTTGTGTTATAGCTTGCGTTTTTATTTCCCTATATTAGAATAAACATGTTATAACCTCGCTAATTCATCAGGTTATAGCTTGCGTTTTTATTTCCCTATATTAGAATGATGATGAATAAAGAATATTACGATAGAGAGTTATAGCTTGCGTTTTTATTTCCCTATATTAGAATTTATTTTCATTTCTTTTAATCCGTATAACAGTTATAGCTTGCGTTTTTATTTCCCTATATTAGAATTTATATTCTGTGAATAACATTGCATAGCTAGTTATAGCTTGCGTTTTTATTTCCCTATATTAGAATTGAATTAAAATAAAGCGAAGTCTTGCAATGGTTATAGCTTGCGTTTTTATTTCCCTATATTAGAATATGAGTTAGTGCTGAGACATCGCTTAGAAAGTTATAGCTTGCGTTTTTATTTCCCTATATTAGAATTCTAGGGAATTTATCAAATAAATCCCATATGTTATAGCTTGCGTTTTTATTTCCCTATATTAGAATCGCAAGCTATTTAACCAATAATTATCAAACCTCGGCAACAATAATTTTGAAATAAAAATTATTAGTTTTTGTAATATTCTTTCATGAATGTTTGTGTTTTTTTTAAATTCCTAAAACAATAACATTTGTTGAGGTCCAACTTTTTCTTCTTGTTTTGTTTTTTCACCAACTAATATTTCCATACTTACGTATTGTTTTTCTGTTACAGTTAAAACTCTAATACTTCCATGTGGTGGTATTTGTTTTTTGATGTATTGCAAGTGCGTTTCAACATTACAATCATTTCTTATAATTCTTGAATAAACAGACAATTGTAGCATTTGAAATCCATCATTTAATAAGGTTTTTCTGAATTTGTTTGCCTGTTTCATCATTTCTTTTGTTTTAACTGGTAAGTCAAAAAATACTAACATTCGCATAAATTTGTCCTTTGAGAAATCCATAATTGCCTCAAAATAATAAGTCTTTTGGAAAAGCTGGCAAAATTATATTTTTTGATTCTCCAATTTTTGTAATATTTAATAAATTTTCTGCCAATAACTGTGTTGTATACATTATGCTGTAATTTTGCCCACCATAATTAATTTCATAAAACATTATTTCTATTAATTTTTGTTTGTCTTCAACACTTAGATTATTGTCCTTGCTATCTTCTCTGTACATTGATTTAACCTTGTAGTCTATAATTCCTCTAAATGGTTCTATTAAGTCGTCAGCTAAATTGAAGGCATTATATGAATTGCAGTGATGTAAACCAAAACATGTTATAAATCCTAATGCGGAAAGATTCTTTGCTATTAAGCTTCTTATAATCATATAAGTATAATCAAGTGCTGAATTTACTTTGCTGTTTGAATGTCTTATAAAACCGTCATAGTATACTTGCCAATATTCTTTTGCTGCTCGTCCTTCTATGTTGCTGACATCTCCAGATGATACTTCTTTTGAAAGCCCAATTAAATATTTATATAAATCTTTGTTGATATTTTTTATGACGTGTGCTTGATTTTGAATTTTTTGTTGGACTATTTTTTGCCAAACTCTTTTTTTGAATGGCTCGCTCCAGTCTTTTTGTAAGAATGCTGTTTCGGCATTTTTATAATATTGCATGTAAGGTAAAAATATGCCATTTGGGGTATGTGTGGCATCTGTAGTTAAAATTACTATTCTGTTATTAGCAATTTCTGATAACAAATAACCTGTAATATTAACCTGTTCTGTATCAATAACAATTGCGCCTATATCTTCAAGTGGAACTTGCAATTCATCATCATTTTGTGGCTGGTATATTAATTGATTGTTTTTGAATGATAGTTTACAAGGTTTTGTAATTAAAATAGTTCTCCATGACATTTTTTCTCCCAAATTTTATTATTGAAAAAGGCACGTAAAGTGCCTTGAATATTATTTTTTGTTTTGTTTGTTGTTTTTGATAATTCCTTGTCGTTTTTCTTGTCTGATTTCGGTTATGTAGCCAAGTGGATCAACAGAAAATTTTTTAATAGATTTTATTACGTTTATGTTGATTTTTTTTAATTTTGCACCTTCATTGGCCACAACAAATGAAGGACTTCTATCTGTTGTTTCAAAATATATTTGACCACTTTGAGAATTATATTGTGTATAATAACCTAAATATTTTGTTCCATCTTCATGCTCAATAAATATTAATTCATCTGGAAATAAACTAAATTTAAAAAATTCATTATAAAATTTATCTTTAGAATTATTATTCTCTATAGGAAAATCAACATTATGTGGTTTTGAAGTAATTGGTAGTTTATCTTTTACAAAATCGGCGATATATATTGGAACAGCATAATATTTGTTATCTTTGCAAAATATGTCAACCCTTGGCATACCACCATTTGTCGCTATACCTTTTCCACCGTTTAATTCTACACCACCGCTCGTATATTTGCTTATTAATTTTACTGTTTTTATTTGTGGCGTTTTCTCATTAACTTCACCATTTTTATTACACATATAAATTGGTTCTTTGAAAGCTTTTTCTGCATCACCACCAAATTCTTCAAGCCTTTTCTTTAAAATTAGGTATAAATTATTAGAGAAAGTATCCTTGTCTTGTAGATTTTCAATATTCTTTAATGTTAATTTATTTAGCCTTGTTTTACCATATGTAATATGTTGTTCTTTATTTATTCCTTCAATTGTTGCATTGTGTGCTTCACCTGTAATCTTTCTTCTTGGCATTCTTGAAACAATATTTTTAGTGGATAATCCAATGGTTCCATCAATATCTTTCAATGAGTTTATTTTATTTACAGCATCATTTACAAAGCCGTCCCAAATTCCATTTAATTTACAATGCCCTTCTAATATATGTTTACTTTCTATTAAATTATACCATTTGCTTTCTTCTTCTAATTCTTTTATTTTTTCTTTAATATCACTGGTTTGTTCTGGCTTGTTTAGTTCCTTTATTTTATTAATGATTTCCTCTCTTTGTTCTTTTACATTTTCATTTCTTTGAGTTGCATGCAAACTTGAAATCATCTGACACATTGATTGAGTGGCGCAGGCAATAATTATTGCATCAAGTGTGTGATGAGTATCATCATTAGATCTAATTTTTTCACCGAAACCCCATTTGTGCCTTAAATATGAGGTTAATTGTCCAGGTCTAACTTGAATCTTATTTTTAATTAAATCATTATCTTTGAACTTTAAAGTTTTGGTTAAATATTTTGTTAAATATTTTGCAACATAACTAGTATCGCATAAATTTCTAGCTTTCCATTTACTAAAATCTGGTTGTTCTGTGGTTATATTTTTTTTCTTTTTATATGGCAGATTTTGCATAGTCCAAATTTTGTTTTTATATTCTTCCCAATTTAAACTATTTCTCAAATATTCATAAGGTATTCTATTTCCTTTATCTTGATTTTCTTTTGGCAAAACCAAAATTTTGTTGTTTAATGAATCGTCAAAACTTTTTGAATAAGGTAAAACATGATCTATTTCACAAGATTTATCATCACTTAAGATAGTGCTTAAATCCGGTAAAGACTTTAATGAATAAATACTTTTTCCATCTTGTTGTTCATATAATCTTAATTTTAAAATTTGCTTATCTGAAATTATATTTTTATTAATCCCAAGAATTATTGAGGCTCTTTCTCTTAATTTATCTTTTAAATCTTTAAAATCTTTTTGTCCTTTTCCAATTTTTATTCTTTCGTCAACTGATTTTCCTAAATCTCTTGTAAATTCAATATTTATTTGATCAAAAGCCCCATATTTTCTAATAATTGCATTTATAACTTTTCTTGTTTGAGCTATAGTTCTTCTGACAACTGGATTGGTTAATTTTGCAATTTCTTCATTTTCCGTATACTCTCCAATAGTTGGCAAAAATGTTTGTATATTTTTCTTATCATCATTTTTAAATTCATATTTACATTCTTTACAAGCTTTATCATATGTTAAACCATTTTTCAAATGTGATAATAATTCTTTAATTGCTGCACAAGAAATATGTATAAAATCCTTTGTAGAAATTTTTAAACAATCTTCAATTATTTCTGCTGGAACACCATGTTCCGACATATATTTTCTGCTATTTTCATCATTTTTTTCATAAGCTAGTGCTTCCATTATTTTATCAATAATAAATGGATCTTTTTCTATTATTTGAAATTTGTCTTTTAAAACATTTTTTAGTTTATGACAGCCTTCTATTGAATATATTTTTGCTTCTTCTGGATCTACAATTTTGTGTTCTATTATTTCTCCACTAAGGTATTCTTTATATGTTTTTTTACTTTCAGATAATTTCTCTTTTGCATTATCTGTTAAAATACCACTTTTTTTAATATCTTTTTTACTAATCCAAGTAATATTATTGTTGTTTGTTATTAAAATAGCTTTTTTTCTTTCTTCTAATATTTTATAGCCACTTTCTATTTTTATACTTCCGTTATATTCACTTCTAGATGTAGAATATATTCTTTTAAATGATATTATTTTTATATTATTATATTCTTTTATATCTTGCGTATAGCCTTCTTCTTCACACTTTTTAATATTTTCTGATTGTTCTTTTGTTAAAGATTCAAAACTTCCTTTTTTATTCTTTTTTAATTTAATGATATAAATATTATTATATTCTAAATTCTTAAATTTATAATCATTATAATTACCCAAATTTAATTCTTTTCTAATATCTTTATAGGTTACATTTCGTTTTTCTTTAAACAATTTTACAAGCAAATCAAACTTTTCATTATATTTTTCATCTTTTGGATTCAAAACTTTTAAATTATTTATTTTTGTATAAACATTAAATAATTCAGCAGAATAAGATTCTTTTGGCGCTCTTAATTCTCCCTTTTTAAATAGACAATATCCAACCATTTTTTTCATTGACTGGATTCCTTTTTCCCAATCAAATATATCAATGACATTTTTCTCAAATTCTTCCGATAAATTGAGTCCAAATTTTCTTTGTTTCTCAAATATTTTTTTTATTTCATTTTCATTTTCTTTTCTCCCAATACAATGTTCATAATTTTGGTGTTCATTTATAATTTTCTCATTATCAGAATTTGAACTTTCAACTTTTAATTTTCCATAGTAATAACCAGGCGTTTTATCTTCCCCTATTTTTTCTTTTAGTTTATTAATGGCAGATTTCATTTTACTACTATCACTAGTTTTGTCTTCTTCCTCACTTTTTTTATTACTCTTCCAACCCCTGTGTTTAACTATATGACATAATATTCTCGTCAATTCTTCATTATTTAATTTTCTTTCTAATGCCTCTTTTCTTAAAATCCAAATGTCTTTATATCCCATATTTTTTAAAGAATTAACAAATAATTTATCATTTGTTTTTATTTTAAATTCTTTTTCACATAATTCTCTTATATTTTTGCACCTATTTGACCTCCTAAATAATCGTTTTCTATTTAATCTAGCCAATCTTCTTGGTTCTGCCGATGGTGATTTATCAGGATTTTCACAAGGATCAAAAATTCTAGATCCACAATCAATAATTTTTCCATTTCTAATAAAAACTTCGCCATTATTATTAACAAAATCAGTATCATCAATATTAATTAAAGCCCAGCCAATACTAGAAATTCCCAAATCCAAACCCAAAATAGTCTTTTCCATCGCATATAATGAACATTATCTATGAGCTGTATTATTGGATATATTTTTTAATAAGCAACAATTTTAAATTGCTTGACAAATAATTTCATTATTTTAGTATACATTAAGTTCTAATATAGGGAAATAAGAACGCTTGCTATAATAAGAGAATTTTACGTAAGGTCGCTCATCCTTTATTCACTGAGCCTATGATTCTTATTATAGTTTTTGGTGAGGTTTTGCCTCACCTTTTTGCGATAAAATTTCTAGCAAAACCAGTGATTTTTGAGTACAAAAACTATCAACTAAGTTGGTGGATTATTTTTCTGACATATATTTATATTATTCATGACTTTTAAAAAATAAGTAAGTTCTCATCATGGGATATTATTCAAGTTTAGAAAAATATTTTTTTCTGTAATATTAAAATATGATAAAATTAGTTAGCTGTTCAGAGTGGCTCCGCGAGCAAGGATCGAACTTGCGACCAATTGATTAACAGTCAACTGCTCTACCGCTGAGCTATCGCGGATTCCACAATATTGAATTTTACACATTGCTTTTTAATTTGCAACAAAAATTATAGTGAACTGACCTTCGCCTGTAAATAATGAATTGTTATAATAATATATCAGATAATAAGAAAAGTATAGAAATATTAAGAAATCATTATAGGCAATGCTTGGTTATAGTAAGTAAAAATGCACTAGTTTAAACTGGTGGATTTTTATAAAAAGCAAATAATTTTAGAAAATTAAAAAATATAACTTCCCATTTTTTTGTGAAAGTTGGGATCGCTTGGAATATTGCAATTTATTCCTAAATCTTTTGACCAAACTGCCGTCAATACTTGAAAGGGAACTATATATTCTAAGAAAGAGAATTCTTCGTCGTCAATAAAATTGCCAATGAAATTCTTTTTATTATCCTGTTTTTTGTCAGAAGTAAAAATAAAATTATGTTCGGTTCTTTCTTCAAAGTATTTTTTCATTCTTAACATTCTCTCGTAATATTTGCCTTTTGAGCCTATGTAAAATAGATAATCATTTTCCCAAATTGAATGATAAATTCCGTGCATAAACTGTTCTAATTCATATCCCGTGGCGCTATAACGAACAGATTCTAACAATTTTAGTGTTCCTTCCATATATGTGGCTAAATTATTGCCGTAGCCAATTACAACAAGACGACGACATTTTAATAATTCTAATGAGTGTTCTTTATACCATTCTTTTGTTTCCTTAACAATATTTGGTATATTATCGGCTATTTTAATAATTCTTTCAAAATAGTTATCTTCTTCTTTTTGTGTAATTTTTTCTTGTTTAAGAGCTACTTCTAAAGCAAAAACAATATCAGTTATTATGGCGCAAAGATAACCTTTTGTTTTGGGACCAGCGTCTTCTTCACCAATCTCGCAGTAAATAATTTTGTCTCCATGTTTTGTGATTTCGCTATTATGGACAGCTGTTGATGTAATAGTTTTTAAGCCAAAGCTTTTTGCTTTCTTTAAAGCATTTACAGTTGATGTGGACATTCCGCTATGTGAACTAGCTAATATGAGAGAGTTTGTATTATAAATATTGGTAAAATCATTAAATATCATGGCGTCTTCTGCATATATTGGCATTTTTAATAATTTTTCCATTATCATTTTTGCGGCTATATGGGAATGTAAAGATGTGCCAGTTCCAATTAAATAAATTTGTTCTATTTTGTTGCTGCAAAAGTATTCTATGGCATCTTTAAAAATTTCTTTACGATTTTTTATTATATTTTTTATATATTCGTTGCTTTCAAGAATATATTGTTCTACTTGCCCGGTAAAAATCATAATATAGTAATTAAGTTATCTATACTGATATGCTATTGTTTTTTTGATAAAAAGCAATAAAATAATTTCTTGCAGTAATCATAATATATTTATGTTTCTGATATTTTGTTTTCTAATTCTTTTAAATCGTCAGGCAAATCAATTTCAAACTCTTTTAGTTTTCTAGTTGTTGGTTGAAAAAATTTAATCTTGTAAGAATGCAAAGCTTGTCTTGGAAAATTATCAACAAACTCTTTTGCACTATAAATATTTTTTAAATGTTTTGAATTTCCGCCATACATTTGATCTCCAATTAATGGACAGCCCCTAGAGGAACAATGAAGTCTAATTTGGTGCGTCCTGCCTGTGTCAAGGCTAAATTCAACCTTTGATATGGAGTTGTCTAAATAGGTTTTTAATGTCTTATAGTTTGTGAGCGAATATTTTCCGCCAGTTTTAACCATTTCCATTTTCAATCTGTTGATTTTGCTTCTGCTGATAAACCCTTCAATGCTGCTATTTTTTGGATTTAAAAAGCCCCATAAAAATGCTATATAATTTCTTTTTAAGTCTCTTTTTTCTAGTTGTTGCGATAAATCTAAGTGGGCTGCATCATTTTTGGCTATAACCATTAGGCCGCTTGTGTCTTTATCAAGTCTATGAACTATTCCCGGTCTAAAATCTCCATTAATTTTAGACAAATTTTTGCCATACAATTCTAACAATGCATTTGCCAGAGTATTATCTTCATTAGCACTGCCTGGATGAGTAGTTAAGCCTGCCTGCTTATTGATTACGACAACATCTTTATCTTCATAGACAATATTTAAGGGAATTATTTTTGGCTTTAATGTTTTCTCCTCAAGCTTTGGCAAATTAAATTCGAAATCATCGTCAATTTTTATTTTATAGCTATTGTCAGTAAAAATTTTGCCATGATTTTTTAAATTGCCGTTTTTGATAAATTCTTGAATTTTGGTTCTGGGAAAAGTATGATAAAGTGAGCTTAATACCTTATCAATTCTAATTCCAATTATATCTTTAGAGACTTTGACTTTCATATTTTTGCCTAAAACTCATTTTTAATATATCTAAGTAATCAATTTTGTCAATTTGAATTTATAAAATATTTAATATATTGGCCTCAAGCGTATAATTACAAAAACATCTGTTTATGATGATTTACTTTTAATTTTTTTTATTTTATAATTCTTGAGTTGAGTAATTTAATTCTTAAAATGGAAAGAAATATAGTTATTGCAAAAATTTTAACTACGCATGGAGTGAAAGGTTTTGTAAAACTTGAAAGCTATATGGAGCGTCCTAAAGATATTTTTAATTATTCGGATAATTTGTATGATAAGAACAATAAAAAAATTAAAATAAAATTTATTGGGACATCTAAACCAAATGTTTTTATTGTTGGAATAGAAGGGGTCGCTGATATGGATTTGGCTAAATCTTATAAAAATACAGAGTTGTATATTGATTTAAAGCTTCTTCCAGATACTAAAGATGGCGAATTTTATTTTAATGATCTTGTTGGTTTGAAAGTAAAAAGTACAGATAAAAAAAGCAGCGGTGAAATTATTAGTGTTGATAATTTTGGAGCTGGTATTGTAATTGAAATAAAATGGGAAGGTGAAAAAAATACAGAGTCTCTGCCGTTTGTGGATGATTATTTTAAAGAAATAAATATTCATGAGGGTTTTGCAGTAATTGAAAGACCTCAATATATTTAATAGGAGTTGAAATGTTTGAAAAAGAAAATAATTATGGTATTACGAGAAGTCTCGTTGAGAGGATTAAAAATGCTCTTGAGATGAATCTTAAGACGCAGGTTAGAAAGATATTTTCAAGTCTTCATCCTGCTGATCAGGCGGAGTTGATATATAACTTAGATAAAGATGAGAGAGAAAAATTAATAGAAATTTTAAATGAAAAGATAGAACCTCTGCTTTTAGTTGAGTTAGAGGGCAATGTCAGACGTGAAATAATTAGTTATTTAGATAAAAATGTTTTGGTAAATTTACTTGCAAAACTAGATACTGATGAAGCTGTTGAGGTTTTAGAAGATTGTGAGGAAGATTTAACTAAAGAAACTATTGATGCTATAAAATCTAGTGAAAAAAGAGAAAATATTGAAGAAACTTTGTCATATCCTGAGGACAGCGTTGGAAGAATTATGAATCAAAGTAATTTTATTGCCGTTCCAAAAGATTGGGATGTTAATGAAATTATAAAATATTTAAGAAAAAATAAAAATGTTCCTCAGGAATTTGGAAACATAGTTGTGGTTGATGAATATTTTAGACCAGTATCCACGGCGTCTATTGGCAGTGTTTTAAAGGCTGATGGTAAAACATTGATTTCTGAGGTAATGAGAAATCCAGAAGATTTGAAGATATTAAATGCAGATGTTGACCAGGCGCATGCTGCAAACTTATTTATTAAATATGATTTAAAATTTGTTCCGGTTGTTAGTCATAATGGCATTCTTGTTGGTGTTTTAAATTCAAACGACATTATTCATGTTATTAATGAAGAAACTAAAGAAGACATGATGTTGATGGCTAAAGTAAATGCCGATGATACAGTTCATGCATCTATTTGGAGTTCATCAAAAAAGAGATTACCATGGCTTTTTGGATCTATTATAACCGGAAGTATAAGTACTTTGGTAATTAATCATTTTTCACCAACTATTCAACAGTTTGTTATTTTATCGGCAATTATGCCTTTAGCCGCAAATTTATCTGGTGTTTCAGGAAATCAAACATTGAGTATTTTAATACAAAATCTTGCCAATAATGAAGTAAGCAAAATTGGCTCGCTTAAAATAATAATAAAGCAGATGTTTGTTGGGCTTATAGACGGATTGCTTTTATCTATTGCTGCAGCTATTGCTTTATATTTATGGAAAGGTAATCTTAAACTTAGTATAATATTTGGAACTGCAATCGTCGTTTTACAGACTTTGTCTTGTTTAATTGGTAGTTCCATTCCGTTAATTATTAAAAAATTAAATCTTGATCCTGCGGTTGGTTCCAGCACTTTTATAAGCGCATTTTTAGATACCACAACTGCTTTATTATTGCTTGGAATGGCGACTATATTCTTGGTTAATTCTTAATATTTATTAAGTATAATTAGGTTTTTATAACTTCTAATTTGTTTAATTATATTTAAGTGCCACTAAATAAATATATATCGCAATTGACATTAATTTTAATATTTTGTATATTTTATTTAAGTAATAGAGTATTTTTATGAAAAAAGTTATATTAACAGGCGAAAGGCCAACTGGAGCGCTACATTTGGGACATTATGTTGGTTCGCTTCAAAGTAGAGTAAATCTGCAGAATGAATATGATATGTTTATCATGTCGGCTGATATTCAAGCTTTAACGGATAATTTTGAAAATCCGCAGAAAATAAAAGACAATATTTTTGAGGTAATACTTGATAATTTGGCTGTTGGAATAAATCCAAAAATTACAAAGTTATTTATTCAATCTCAAGTTCCTGAATTAACTGAGTTGACTACATACTATATGAATTTGGTTACGGTTGCTAGATTAGAAAGAAATCCAACAATTAAAACGGAAATTATACAAAGAGGTTTTGAAGATAGCGTTCCGGCTGGTTTTTTATGTTATCCGGTTAGCCAAGCCAGTGATATAACTGCATTTGGAGCTGAAGTTGTACCTGTTGGTGAAGATCAGCTTCCTCTGCTTGAGCAAACAAATGAGATTGTAAGAAAATTTAATAGAATTTATAAAACTGACATTTTGAAAGAATGCGAAGTTTATTTGTCAAAGTGCCCAAGGCTCGTAGGAACTGATGGAAGTGCAAAAATGGGTAAAAGTTTGGGAAACACAATTTATTTAAAGGACGAGCCAGATATTATAAAACAAAAGGTTATGATGATGTTTACGGATCCAAACCACATAAAAGTTGAAGATCCCGGAAAAGTTGAAGGAAATGCTGTATTTGCATATCTTGATGTTTTTGACGAAAATAAGGCAGAAGTTGAAGAATTGAAAAATCAATATAGAAAAGGCGGGCTTGGTGATATAAAAATTAAAAAAAGGCTTATTGATGTTTTGATTGCAATGCTTCAGCCAATTCAAAAGTTAAGAAAAGAATATGAAAATAATATGGACGAAGTGTACAGAATAGTTAAGAATAGTAATGAAGTCGCCAGAGAAAAAGCTGGAAAAACACTGCAAAATGTTAGAAAGGCTATAGGAATTAACTATTTTGATTAAAAATATAAATATTTATTAAAAGGTGAAGATATGAGCGGAAAAAAACAATTATTTAGCGGAAAAATTGCTTTTACATTATATGATACTTACGGTTTTCCATTGGATTTAACCCAAAGCATTCTTAAGGAAAAAGGCATTGAAGTAAATGTTGATGAATTTAATGAAGAAATGGCAAAGCAGAAAGAAATGGCGAAAAAAGCTTGGGCTGGAAGCGGTGATTTAAAGAATAGTAAAATTTATTTTGATATTAAAGAGAAAGTTCAACCCACAGAGTTTGTTGGATATGAAAAAAATACCGTTATGGGTAAAATTCTGGCTTTAATTAAGGACGAAAAAGAAGTTAATGAGGTTAAAAAAGGTGATGAGTTTGAGTTTTTTGTTGATAAAACCTCATTTTACGGCGAATGCGGCGGCCAAGTTGGAGACAGCGGTTTAGCAATTCAAATTAATGAAAACGGCGTAATTCCATTGCCATTTTCAACTGTTGAAATTACAGATGTAAAAAGGCCATTTCCACATTATTTTCTGCATAAAGGGAAATTAGAGAGCGGAAGTTTAAAGGTTGGGGATTATTTGAATTTGTCAATTAATGCAGAAAGAAGAAGTCAAATTAGGGCTAACCATTCCTCAGCGCATTTATTGCAATATGCTTTAAGACAAATTTTTGGTGAAACTGTAATGCAAAAAGGCTCTGCGGTTGATGAAAATAGATTAAGGTTTGATTTTACTTTGAATAAAGCCCCTACAAAAGAGCAGTTAAAAAAGGCTGAGAATATTATAAATGAACTGATTTATGAAAATACATCTATAATAACTAAAGTTATGAAAATAGAAGAAGCCAAAGCTTGCGGAGCTATGGCTTTATTTGGTGAAAAATATGAAGATGAAGTGAGGGTTATATTTATGGGCGAAAAGCCTTATGAATTTAACAAAAACACTAAAGAAAGTAAGGGAATAGAGGCCGTTGCCGATGAGCTTAATAAATTAAATAATTCGTCCCTGAGAAATACTTGCTCTATTGAACTGTGTGGCGGAACTCATGCTTTTAAAACTGGAGAAATAGGCTTATTTAAAATTTTAAGCGAAGGTGCAGTTGCTTCTGGAGTTAGAAGAATTGAGGCTTGCACTGGATTGAAAGCTATTGAATTTATGAATAAATTTCAAAATATCGTGGAAAATATTAATTCTGTTTTGCAGATTAATATTGATGATATAGAGAATAAAATTAATTCAATTATTGAGGAAAACAAAGAGTGTAAAAAGAAGATTGAAGACGCCAAAAAATCCAATCTTTCTTCCATGGTTTTTGAAGAAGAAAATAAAAACATTAAGTTTGCGTTTAATATAATTAAAGACATTAATCCTAAAGATATTAAAGGTGCATTTATTGATATTCAAAACAAAAAATACAATACCAATTCCGTTATGTTAAGTCTTGTTAGGTTTGAAGATAAAATAACAATCATTATTGGGATTTCAAAAGATTTAAATAGCAAGCTTAAGGCAAATGAATTAATTCTTGATGCAGTAAAAGCGGCCGGTGGCAATGGAGGCGGCGGACAGCCATGGTTCGCTATGGGCGGTGCGGCTGATGATGGTAAAGATGAAACTTTGAAGAATATTGTAAGAATAGTGAAGGAGAAGATAAACGAATAGTTGGGTTAATATTGTTGAAGAGGGTTGGTGGTTTAATTTGCAAATATTTATCTTTCAAAATAGTTTTTAATACAACACTAGCCTCCCTCCCCTTTCCTCTTTGTCTTCTTGGTATTTCCTACTGTTGCAAGATGTTCTATAGCTCCCCTTTGTCCTTCGGACATTTTCCCTCAAGAGGGGAAAGATTGTTCTGGCTTGTCGCACTATTTTTTCTTCACCACTGCTCGTAATCTTTCCCCTCTGCCTTCACCACCGCCAGTAATCTTTCCCCTCTTGAGGGGAAATGTCGCAAAGCGACAAAGGGGAGCTATAACTCACTTCATTCTATCAACAACCTTACTCAATCTTTC
>CAZBNS010000043.1:0-14334 GCA_964493475.1 uncultured Rhizobiaceae bacterium
AATTAAATTGTTAATTATTTGGTTTTATTTGTCAAATGTTTATTTAATAATTTTGATTATATGCTTTAAAATGTAAATAGTTCCCCTTTGTCAACTCCGTTGACATTTGACTTCGTCAGAGCTTCGCCGAACGACAGGCTACCGATTGCCTGCAAGCAGTCATCGGCTCGGCTTCGCACTTCGCCCTCAAGGAGGGGAAAGATTTCGAGCGGTGGTGAAGAAAATGGTATAACAATCTAGAACAATCTTTCGTGGTGTTGGGTCTCCGAACCCAACACCTTATGCTATCTCAAACTTAAACCAAAAAATAAATTAAGATTTGATATTTTTAGGTGTTGGGTTCGGAGACCCAACACCACGAGAGATTTTTTAATTTATCAGTAATCATATTTACCTTTTTTATTATTAATAAATTTTAATAAAAATCGCACTTCAAATAATTTGAAAAGTGCGGAGGATCAAAAAACTGACACATTCAGCCCTTACGGCCTTTTGAGCTATGAAACATAACCCATTATAACCGCAAGCCTCCGCTATATCTATTGAAATAGATACAACAAAAGCCTGCAGACTAAATAAAATGTGTTCTGGTTTTTGATGCCATCACTTTGCCCGTAGGCAATTAAATTGTTAATTATTTGGTTTTATTTGTCAAATGTTTATTTAATAATTTTGCAACAATAAAAATGTATAAAGAACGATTGGAAGCTGTTCATCCTCCAAAAAAATTCCTACAACATATCTTGTATTAAAATTATTCTTCCCCAATATAAATTCCAAGTGCTCTTGCAGTTTCTACAAGATTATCATCTTTTGATAGTGGTCTATTGCCAGTTTTTACGGCTTCAAATAAACCTATATCAGATATTTTTCCATCTTTTAGAATAACCATTCTTTGATTTTTGCCCTCAAGCAATATGTTAATTGCGTGATTTGCAAATTCTGCCGCTTCAATTCTGTCATAAGCAGTAGGAGTTCCGCCTCTTTGAACATGCCCTAAAATTGTAGTTCTATTTAAATAGCCTCTATTTGACAGTTCTTGTGATATATAATTAGCAAAACCAGTATAACATGCAACGCCGCACTTATCTACAATTATATTTCCACCACTCTCCGTTCTACAGCCTTCAGAAACAACTACTAGTGCATAGTCAATGCCGTTGTGCTTAACTTCATCAAGTTTTTTACAAATATTCTCAATGCTATATCTAATTTCTGGAACTAAACAAACGCAAGCTTCTCCAGCTATAGCAGTATGCAAAGCCAAATGCCCCGCATCTCTTCCCATAACTTCCATAATCATAGTTCTATCGTGGCTATAAGCTGTAGTTTGTATTCTATCCATGGCCTCCATCGTAACATTTCTCGCTGTATCAAAACCAATAGAATATTCAGTAATTGGCGTATCATTATCTATAGTTTTTGGAATGCAAATAATATTTATATCAGTTCCCTCAACAAGCTCGGAAGTAATCATTGCGCTTCCATCACCACCAATGACTATTAACGAATCTAATTTTAATTCTTCTACGCCTTTATGAAATGCTTCTCTATTTTGTTCGGCAGTATTCGTAATGCCACTGTCTCTGTTTTTACTTCTCAATATAGTTCCGCCAGTTCTCATGCAAGAAAAATTATTTTGCAAATCTTTAACTTCTAGTTTTTTATACTTTAAATTTGGGTAAAATAAACCATCAGTCCCATTATATATGCCATAAACCTCTATATCTTTCTGAGTTGCTATTTTTAAAATTGAATTAATAACAGCATTTAATCCTGAGCAATCTCCGCCAGAAGTAAAAACACCTATTCTTTTTATTTTCTTCATATCTAACCCTTATTGATTTTATAAATGGTTGCTTTTATGATATTTTCTTATAAAAAAAAGTCAATTAAATATTTAATTGTAAAATCAAATGTTTTTATTTGTTGGTTTAGGAAATATAGGAAATGAATATAAAGACACCAGACACAACACTGGTTTTTTGGCTGTTGATAAAATTATAGAGGAATACAATTTTATCAATCAAGGTAAGAAATTTCATTCTGAAATCTGGACAGGCAGCATAAACTGCGAAAAAGGAATAATTATAAAACCACAGACATATATGAATAAATCAGGCATAGCAGTATCAGAAGTAGCGAATTTTTACAAAATACCATTAGAAAATATTTATATTTTTCATGACGACTTAGACCTAAAACTTGGAAAAATAAAATACAAAAAAGGCGGTAGCTCTGCCGGACATAATGGCATTAAAAATATAGACGAAATGATAGGCAAAAATTACAACAGAATAAGAATAGGCATAGATAGACCACAATTTGACGATGTTATTAATTTTGTATTAAAAAAATTTAATGAAGACGAAAGAATAACACTTGAAAATGCTTTAATCCAAATAAGCAACAATGCAAACTTATTGCTACATAACAGAGATTTATTTTTGACTTATATTTCAAAGAAATAAATAAAGTCCCATATACTGTCAACAAAATTTTTTACAGAGCAAAATTTATAAAAGTTTATTAACAGTGTCTATGTATTCCATAAGTTCTTTCTTCAATCAAAGCAAAAAGTTTTGAAGCAAAACTATTAATTTTTTTAATTTCACTAGTATTTAGACCGCCAGCTAAAGCATTAATATCAATAATCATTCCTCTTTCATTTAAAGGAATCGACATCTTCTGCCCCATAACAGTTAATATAGTTCCATCTTGAGAGGTAGACAATTTCATAATTTCTTTATTGCCATTAACCAAAACCATAGACTTTTCTCCATTTTCTTCTATAAAAATTCTATGTAAAAAAGGTGCTTCTCTTAAATTTAAATAATACTTTCCATCATCTTTTCGTTCAAATTCAAATCGCACCTTCTTTTCATTATCACTTTGTTTTGATCCCACAACAAAACTAACATCTAAAAAATAGCTACTGCCACTTTTAGATACAATATAAGCAAGATTCCGTCCATTATATTCTATAGAACCCTGTGCGACAATTTCTTTATCTTGTAAAGTTTGTCCGTTAACTTCAGATTTAGTTGAATTTGACATTTTATAAAAATCATGTTTTCAAATGGAATTGTAAATCAAATTTTTAAAACTGCAAGAGAATGCATTAATATTTATTAAAATAAATTTATGTCAATTCCCAAACACATCTGGCACTTTTTTCTCATTTTTATTTAATAAATGATGATATTGCATAGGAATTAATTTATTTTTACTTAACAATAATTTAAAAGTTTCATAACTATTTTTTCTTTTAATTATTTCCTTATTTTTAATATAAGATACTTCTGGATTTATTTTTCTTATTAATTTATTATTTATTTTAGGAATTCTATTATGAATTCTCACGATTTTATTAATAAAAGTCATCACTTTAAATAATAAAAGTGAGGGTTTATTTTACTATGGATTTTGTGCCAAATAATGTGAGAATGTACAATTCGCAATAAAATTCTTGACAATAAAAAACCTATTGAATATAATTTGTTAAGCTATGACCCCTTAGTCTAGCGGTTAGGACACCAGGTTTTCATCCTGGCGACACGGGTTCGATTCCCGTAGGGGTCACCATTCTATTCCGTTGAATGTTCCATAATTAATATTTTACATTACAATTTGTAAACTGGCTGATATTGCTAGCTTATATAGTCTTGCATATTTTAATCATGATAATAGCTCTCTTTGTCCTTTGGACATTTCCCCAAATGTTCACAGGACAAAGGGGAGCTACCAACTAACTAGAAATAAGAAAAGATATCCAAAGAGCTAGGCAATTATATCAAATTTTTAATATTATTAATGCTAATTTTTTTTACTTCGCCACTTTCTATTAATTTCTCCAAACTATCAACAAATTTAAGAATTGCATTATAATTTCCACTGATTTTTTTTGATACAAAGTCTAAAACCTCAGAATCTATATTCATTTGTCTATCGGACAATAATTTTAATATTATCTTCTGTTTAGAATTTTCATTCAATTCATAAAGCCTTATATTAACCACATTATTAAATCTTGATTTTAAGTCATTAATGACAAAATTGAATTCAGAAATATTTTTTTTACTCGTCATTAATAACATGCAATGTTTTTCGTAAATTATATTAAGAAAATGAAGAAATTTGTTCTCATCAATTTGATATAAATCTTCCAATATATATTTTCCGTTAGGTAAAATTATTTTTTCAACTTCTATGATAAATTCTCCATAATTTAATTTAAAAATTTTGGAATCAACAAAAACCGCATTAACCATTTTTTGCCAAATATGGCATAGATAAGTTTTTCCGCTTTTTTCTAGTCCGCTTAATAAAAAAATATTATTATTGTTTAAGTTATTTGATGATTTAATAAAATTAAATGCGTCTTTATTTCCATCGTGGACTATAAAGTTTTTTTCGTCATATATGTTGATATTTGTTGGGAATAGGAAGTTTAATTGCATAGTTAATTATTTATAATCGTTAAGTTAATAACAAATATTTTAATAAAATCAATAGAAGACTATAATATTATCTAGAAATGATAACTTTTTATACCAAATTATATCTTAATTAAAAATTAATCAATTTCAAAATATTTATTAATAGCACTTAATAGGGAATTAACGACTTTTGTTTTATAGCCAAAGGATCTGATCATCCTTTCGTCTGTTTTATTTGATAAAAATCCTATTTCAAGCAGTATTGAAGGCATGTCAGCTGAGGTTAAAACCGCAAAATTACCAAATTTTTTTATTTCTCCATTGCCGTTTACATTTCTGTTAATTAATTCTTTTTCTAAAATTTTTGCAAATTTCTTTGAATCATTCATTGACTGCTGCCTTGAAATATCAACTAATGTATTAATAGTGTCTTGATATTCGCCATATAAATTTAATCCGCCTATAATATCAGCTTTGTTTTCTTTTTGGGCTAGTTGCGCTGTTCTGGTATCTGAGGCTGTTTGTGATAATGTATAAATTGATAAACCTCTGGCATTTTTATTTGGTGAAGAATCTGCATGAATTGATATAAATAAGTCTCCTTTATATCTTCTAGCCATTGATGTTCTTTCTCTTAGCTCAATAAAATAATCCTGGCTTCTGGTTAAATAAACTTTATATTTGCCGGTATTATCTAGGGCTTCTTTTAATGATTTTGCATATAATAGCGTTAGAATTTTTTCTTTTGTTCCATTTCTGCCAATAGCACCGGGATCTTTTCCGCCATGTCCTGCGTCTATTATAATTCTGGGCTTTCTCATTTGCGGCCGTGATATGTTATATGTTGCTTCCGTTGGTTTTTTAACTACAGACTGTAAATTCTGCGGTTTTGTATTAATGTTTTTTTGAGAAAGATTGGTTTTGCTTGCCTCTATTGGCTGTTTCAAAATCTCGTTGATTATTTCATTTAAAATTTCTGGCTCAACACTGTATAAATTATTTTCTTCAATCAATTTTCCAATTAAATCTTCATTTTCCAAATCTTTTTTGTCAAACTCCAAGTCAATTACTATTCTGTGGTTTTTGTTATCGGAGCTTGGTTTTAAATAAAAACTTTTTAATATTTTAGATTTGGCATTTAAATCAAAAACTAATCTTGTATCTGTGTCTGAGAATTTGCCAACTCGTATTGCATCTATTACCTTGTCAGTCTTTACATCTGGTGCTTTGACATTTCGGCTTGTATTTTTAAAATCAACAACTAACCTATTCGGTTTCATGAGTATAAAAGCATTAAATGTTGTTTGAGAATCAAAATCAAAAACTATTCGTTCATTATTATCAATTGTGCTTAGCCTAATATTTATTATATTTGCTTGTTTTGCAAAACTCGTATTGCAAAACAAAAAAAATAATAAAAATACTTTGATTAATTTCATATAATAATAAAAATTGTCATATATAAAAAAGCAAATTAGTTGGATAATTGCAAGATTTTTTTGATATTAGCGAATACTTGTCTATTTTTAAATAATATTAAATGGATAATGTCCGAAGGATAAACGAGAGCCACATTAAACGACATTCAAATAAAATCCTTTTAAAGCATGCTGGGGTTGACATTAACAAGAATAATTTATATCATACTGTTATTGATTATAGTTTTAATTATGGTTGATTATATTTTATATCATTATCCTTTATGCCCTTTTTCAAGAAAAATAAGGTTTCTCTTGAATGAGCTTGGGTTGTGCTATAAATTAGAAGAAGTAAAATTCTGGAATAGAGAGGAAAAATTTTTAAGGTTAAATCCTGCTTCTGAAACTCCGGTTTTAGTTAATAAAAGTAAAAATATCGTTTTAGCTGATAGCTTTGTTATTGCTGAATATTTATATGCGGTTCATAAACAAAAAGATGATTTATTGACTGTTTCATATCTAGGAAATGACGAGATTGCTAAAGCTGAGGTTAGAAGATTGGAAATGTGGTTTGATAAAAAGTTCTTTAGTGAGGTTAGTAGATACATTTTAGAGGAAAGGGTTTATAATACTTTTTTAAGTAAAAATGTGGATATAAATACTAAAAGATTAAGAGCCGGACAAAAAAATCTTGATATTCATTTAAAATATATAGAATTTTTACTTAAATGTAGAAAATGGTTAGCCGGGGAGGATTTCTCTCTTGCTGATATTACTGCGGCCACGCAAATATCTTCGCTAGATTATTTGGGTGAAATTTCTTGGAGCAAATATAAAATATTAAAAGACTGGTATATAACTATTAAATCAAAAATTGCCTTTCAATCTATTTTGAAAGACAAAATAGAAGGATTTCAACCTTCTAAATATTATTGTGAACTTGATTTTGATTAAATTTATTTTGGGAGGTCTCCTGCGGGAGAAAAATATGAAAGTTATAAAACCTAAGGCAATTATTTTTGATTGGAACGGAACATTAGTTTTTAATGATGAAAATAATCTGATAAAGCTTCTGCCAAACGCTTTTAAAGTAGTAAAAAAATTAAATGAGCTAAATATTTTTACCTCTATTGTGAGTAATACTTATACAAATTTTTTAAATAGAACAATTAAAAAATATCAAATGCAGAAATATTTTTTAAATGTTATTGGAACTAGGGGAGATATAGAACATAAAAAACCAAGCAAAGAAGTAATTGATTATGCTTTGATTGGATGCGAAATTAACGAAGTAAATATTGATACAGTTTGGATGGTAGGCAATAGTATGCAAGATTTGCAGACGGCTTATAATGCAAATTTAAGGCCAATTATTTTTGGAGATGAATTATTAGTGCAAATTTTGCATAATGAAGGACTTGAAAAAAATAGAAAAGCAATTTATCTTAAAAATCATCTGGATTTTTTAAAAATATTAGAAGATCTGGAATAGGTTAAAAATATTAAAAGGACAAAAGTGAAAACGCCAAAATTTTGGGAAGATGAAAATGTAATTTCGTTTATACTATATCCGCTATCTATAATTTATGGATTTTTTAGGAAATTGCATGTTTTGTTTTCTAAAGAATATAGAACTAAAGATTTACAAATTATTTGTGTTGGAAATTTAACAGCTGGCGGTTCTGGCAAGACTCCTGTAGTATTAAAAATTGGAGAAATTTTAAAAAAAAATAATAAAAATTTTGCATATCTTAGCAAGGGATACAAAGGAAAAATAAAAGATTTTATTAAAGTTGATAATAACCTCCATTCATATTTAGATGTCGGAGACGAGCCTTTATTATTGTCAAAAGTAGCCGATACATTTGTTTGCAAAAGTAGAAAACAAGCCATTAAAATTTTGTCTAAGGATTATAATTACGATATTATTGTAATGGATGATGGTTTTCAAAATCCAACTATTTATAAAGATAAAAATATTGTAGTAATTGACGGAGAATATGGTTTTGGAAATAAAGAATTATTGCCATCTGGACCTCTAAGAGAAAGCATTTTAAGTTCTATTAAAAAAATAAATTTTGTCATTTTGATTGGACAGGACAAACGACATTTAGAAGAAGGTTTTATAAACAATGGCATAAAAGTTTTAAGAGCATTTATAGAAGAGAAGAATATATCCAAAAATAATAAAAAATATGTTGCATTTTGTGGACTTGGCAGATGTGAAAAATTTTTTAACAGTTTAAAAAAATCCAATTATAATGTTGTAAAAGAAATAACATTTGAAGACCACCACAAATATACAAATGAAGAACTAGAAAAAATAATTTCAGAAGCAGAAAAAGAAAATAATAAAATTATTACAACATCAAAAGATTTGGTTAAATTACCACAAGAATATAAAGAAAAAGTTGAAGTTTTAGAAATTGAAATTGGATTTTATGATAATGATGAATTTGTGGAGATGATTTTAGAGTGAAAAAAGAAACAGGATGGTCAGACTTTATTTATAGACTGCAAGCATTTGGATTAAAAATACTTGAAAGAATTTTTTTATTAATTGGTTTAAAATGGTCTAGTTTTATAGCTGGATTATTAATGGTTATTTTTGGCCCTTTAACTCCACCAAGTTTTTTGGCTATGAAAAATATAAAAAAAATTATGCCAGAACTAACATTTTTTCAGAGGTTTAAAATTATGTTGGGAATGTGGAACAACCTAGGAAAAGATATTGCCGAATTTATATTCATTAATAATATGAGCTATGAAGAGCTAAAGAAATATATTAATATTGATGAAGAATCAAGAAAAATTATAGAAAAGATTAAGAATAGCAAAGAAGGTGAGTTAATTTTTACCGCGCATTTTGGCAACTGGGAAATATTTTCCAGAGCTTTTGAATACTTAAATATACCGATATCCGCAGTTTATAGAGAAATGAATAATAAATATGTTGATGACATAATTTTAAAATACAGAAGCGGACGGAATACAGAAATGATACCAAAAGGACCTAAAGGCGTAATAAGAATAGCTAGAAGTTTAAAAGAAGGCAGAAAATTATTTATGTTGGTCGATCAAAGATTAAGCAGCGGTTTAGATATTAAATTTCTGGATCAAGATGCCAAAACAACAGATTCCGTTGCAACACTCGCTTTAAAATATAATTACAAAGTTTATTCAGCTGTTGTATTTAGAAGAAGTTTTTCTAGTTTTTTTGATGTTAAAATAGAAAAATTTGAGGTTGTAAATACCGGAGATTTGAAAGAAGATATTAAGGCCACAACACTTAAGATAAATAAAAAAATAGAAGAATGGATTAGGCTTAAACCAGAACAGTGGTTTTGGGTGCATAATAGATGGAAAAAATAAAATAGTCCGGTTTATAGAATGACAAAGTGTAAATACTTAAACCTTTGTGAATAATATCTAGTATATTTATATAGGCAATTATCTTTTTAGAAGAACATATATAGCACCGCTTCCACCATGCATTTTTTGCGCATCTATATATTTTATTATTTTGTTTGAAAAATAAGATTCTTTAAACCACTCAGAAATACTATTTTTTATAGTTTGGTTTTGTGAATGAAGACCTTTTCCCGTGATGATTAAAAGACATCTATAGTTGTTTATTTCAGCTTTATTAAAAACCAATTTAAGCTGATTATACGCTTCATTAAGGGTCATTCCATGTAAATCAACCTTATAATCTATTTTGTATTTGCCTTGACTTAGTTTTTTATCACTCTTCCAATCAATTCCCAAAGTGTTATTTTTCTTAAGAAGAAAATCATTTGTAATTGGCGCAAAATCGCCTTCAAACCCCTCATTTTTCTTATCTTTCAACGATTTTTTTATATCATTCAGTAAAGTTTTGCCTTTAATGCTTAAATTAAACAAATCAACGCCTTTTGTCTTCTTGCATTTCTTTTTAAAATTATTCCAACTCTCTAAATCTTCTTTTGAAAGCATAAACTATTCCTATAGAATTAAAATAAATTTTACAGCTATTCGGCAAATTCTTTCGCCAAGTCCAAATACTCTTCAATATTATTTTTCATATATTGAACATCCAGACTTCTAAGTTGTCTCATAAACCTAGCCGGATTGCCAAACCACATTTCTCCACTTTTAATAATCGTTCTTGGAGTAATATTAGAGCCCGCTCCAATAAAAACTCCATCCCCTATTACGACGTCATCTCCAATAATAGACCCCATGCCAATTAAACAATTATTTCCGATTTGACATGAGTGTATGATACATGCGTGTCCAATAGTTGTATTTTTGCCTATCACAACATGTCCCTTGGGATTAACCAAAAAATCTTCATCCTCGCACTTACTAACATGAATTACTACATTATCTTGAATATTTGTATTATCGCCTATAATTATTGAAGCTAAATCAGCTCTCAAAGTAGAATTCGGCCATATATTTACGTTTTTTCCTAACTTTACATCACCAGCAAGAAGACAATTATCCCCAATATATAGAGCCTTTATAATGTTAGGTGTTTTGTTTTTAAATCTTTTTGTAGTAAACGACATAAATTAATCATAAGAATACCAATGGATATAAGATTATAGGCTATAGGTTAAAAGTCAACCATAATCTTATATTTCAAGTTGGTGAAAGACACTAAAAAAACTGCTATTAATTTAGAAGAACCCTTTTATATCATTTGCTGTCGCCAAAATCATAATACAAATTAAAAGACCAAAACCAAACTTTAGCAAATTTTCTTGTATTTTTTCTGGTATTGGTTTTCCAATAATTATTTCAAATAGAAAAAATATCAAATGTCCGCCATCTAACATTGGAATTGGCAGCAAATTCATCAATCCAAGATTGGCTGAAATTAGTGCCATGAAATAAATTGCAACCATCAATCCCCCCTGAAAACTCTGTGCTGAATATTTGGCAATTTTTAGAGGACCGCCAATACTGCTAGCATCTCTATTTCCAGTAATCATTTGGCCTAAAACAGTTAGAGTGTCTTTACACATTTTGTATACTGTTTTATTTGCCTCTATGAATGATTGAAATATATTCAAACGTTTGTTGTTTCCGTCTACTGATACTATACCAATGCTTGCCGTCTCAACCTCATTTCCAAACATGTCTTTGCTTTTGGTTAATTTTGGTTGAATTTCTTTAATAATTTCTTCATTATTTCTTAAAATTTTAAATTTTAGAGGCTTTAAATTGTTAATCATTACAGCGTTTGCAATTTCATTGAAATTATTAATTTGTTTGTCATTTATTTCTAATATCAAATCATTTTCATGTAAACCAGCGCTATAAGCTGGTGAATCCACAACAACAGAACCAACAACCGCTTTTAAGTCGCTTATTCCATTTACTCTTATTATAAATGTTAAAAGTAAAGCTGCGAATATTAAATTGAATAAAGGTCCAAAAAAAACTATCAAAAACTTTTTATAAACACTTTGGAAATAAAAACTTACTTCTTTATCTTCATCCGTCATACTTTCGATTGTATCTTTATTGACTCGTCTTGAAGCTACATCGTCATCACCAAACATTTTAAGATAGCCACCAAATGGAAGAATTGAAATTTTCCATCTTACATCATTTTTGTCAGTCCAACCGAATATTTCTCTTCCCATACCAATGGAAAAAGAATCAACTTTTACACCGCAAAGTCTACAACCTAAATAATGTCCGTATTCATGAACAAATACTAAAATTGATAGAATTATTACAAAAGCCAAAAAGCCTTGCAATATAGAGAAAATTATTTCCATTTTATAAAATTATTATTAACTCCGTTATCGTATCAAAAAAATTCTATTAGTCAATACTTTATTAAGGAATATAAAAATTACTCACCTACAATTTGCTGTTTGATTATATAATAGTTTAACTATGCTAATAATTTTTTTGCCACTCTGCGACATTTGGCTTCGTTGAACGACAAAGGGTAGCTATTTTATACTTTTTACATTGATTTTAGTTTGACAGAAATTGAAAAGTAGAGTTATAAATACTGTCAACATTAATCACAATTAGTAGTTTATCAGATACAGATAGCTTTTTCGCTCTATAAAAAGAATTTACAAAATAGAGTTTAAGGATTTTTAAGGATTATTGTTGACCTCTTTCAATCCTTTTAGAAACTTCAAAAGATCTTTTATATTTTTAATATTAATTTCCAATTTATCAAAATTTAATTTTATATTATCATCAAAAATATTTACATCTAAAGAATAAAGTATTTTATATAAGCTATAACCATTGCAGCCTTGTCTGCTATTTTGTAGCAAAGAAATTTTGCTTAAATCCATATCACTTATTTCTGCCAATTTCTCATTAGTAAGATTTAAATTTTTTCTTTTGATTTTTATAAAGCCTGCCAATTTGGTATAGAATTCTTCTTCTGTTAACATGTATAAATAATATAAATTTTTTATTGTTATTTAATATAATTAGTTGTTGCTTTTTTATAATTGTTATTATATAATAAAAAGTATTGTCAAATAACAATTATTAAAAAATGAAAAAAATTCTTTCTTTATCAACAGTTTTAATACCGTTGATTATTACTAATGGAGCTAATGCTGCAGAATATCAAAACAAATTATTCATAGGAGCTTCTGCAAATGCTGTGTCTGTAGACTCAACATTTAAGGATGATGATTATGAGTATGTAAATGTCGGTGGCGATGAATCAGCTTTTGGCGGTTCTGTTAACGCAGGTTATAAAATGTATTTGTCCCAAAACGGCAATAACAGTTTTTTTATAACTCCAGAAATCAGTTGGAACTTTACTTCAATTGAAAAAACAAATAATTTAACCGAATATTACAGCTCTTTTACCGAATATTCATATAATAAATATGAAGTAAAACCAATGTTTGCATTTGATTTAGCTTTTGGTTATGAGTTTAACCAAAAACACTCAATGTTTGCTGGATTGGGTTTGCAATATGCCAAATATGAATATAATGAGGGATATGATGATTACTCAGTTTCCACTGGTGCTTTGGAGGATTCATATAACTTCTCTAAAAGTGGAAGTCAATTAGGTAGTAGAATATTTGTTGGATATGAATATAACTTAACGAAAAGTATATCTTTTAACACCAAACTTGCAGCTTCTTATATAGAACCAACTATAGTTAATGATCTTAAGGCTGAAACAAGTATAGTAGACTTCAGTCTTGGTGTGAAATATAACTTCTAGTGAGTTATATGGTAAAACTAAAGCATCAACCTAGCTGGTGAGTTAGTTTTACCTTAGTTTTTATATATAAATATTTAATTTGTATATAATAAAAAAGATATGTTGCATGCAAAATTTAATAGGCATTAATATTTAACCGTGTGCAACAAATCTAATGTGAAAAATGGCAATTATATGCATTTTAAAATTTTGACTATAAAATTCAAAAACTGACTTAATTTGCGATCGGAGAGATTTATTCAAAATTCTCTCCTAAATAAACCCTTTTAACTTCTTTGTGTTTCATAATTTCATTAGCTGTTCCAGACATTAAAATAGTTCCGTCATATACAATATATGCTCTATCCACAATTTTTAATGTTTCTCTAACATTATGATCCGTTATCAAAACCCCTATTCCCTTATCCTTCAAATGTTTTACCATAGACATTATATCATTAACAGCTATTGGATCCACACCAGCAAATGGTTCATCCAACAAAACAAACAATGGATTTGAAGCCAATGTTCTCGCAATTTCAACCCTTCTTCTTTCACCACCAGAGAGCGCTAATGCCGGACTTTTTCTTATATGTTCTATTGAAAATTCTTCTAATAATGATTTTAATATCCTAACCCTTTGTTTTTTATCTTTTTCAATTATTTCCAAAACCGCTAAAATATTCTGTTCAACTGTCATGCCTCTAAAAATTGAATTTTCTTGAGGCAAATAGCCTATACCCATTTTAGCTCTCATATACATTGGAAAGGAGGTTATATTCTCGCCGCCAAGTTTTACATTGCCACTGTCTGCCTTAATTAATCCAACAATCGTATAAAATAAAGTCGTTTTTCCTGCGCCATTTGGGCCAAGCAAGCCAACAACTTCACCTTTTTTCAATGAAAGACTTACATCTTTTAAAACCGCTTTTGTGCCATAATTTTTTTTCAAATTTAAAACTTCTAATTCTGTCGCACAAAAATTATTGTCAGCCATAGTATAAATTTAATAAATATAATTTAATATAATAATAATTTCAAATAAAAATCAACAATTGAAATTATTAACTGGTGATTAATAGTATTTTTAAGAAATCGCAATTCATAAATTAGGCAATCCAAGCTCTGTCATAGTCTTGTTATTACCAGACCAAATTTTGTTAACAAATGGAAGCCCCGCAGTCTTGTCATTACTATGCCAAATTTTATTAACAAACAAACTTTCATAGTCCTGTCATTACCACGTAGATTTTGTTAATAAACGAAGCCCTCCGCAGTCTTGTCA
>CAZBNS010000044.1:0-14236 GCA_964493475.1 uncultured Rhizobiaceae bacterium
GTTAATTATTTGGTTTTATTTGTCAAATGTTTATTTGGGAGTTTTTGGCAATTATGCACTTAAAATCTTTTCATTTGATTGTAAATAGCTCCCCTTTGTCCTTCGGACATTTCCCCTCAAGGAGGGGAAAGATTTCGAGCGGTGGTGAAGAAAAAACAGCTCAACAACCAAGGATAATCTTTCCCATCCGCCTTCACCACCACCATAACCTTTTCCCTCCGCCTTCACCACCATCATAATCTTTCCCTCCGCCTTCACCACCACACTAATCTTTCCCTTCACCTTCACCACCATAACCTTTCCCTCCGCCTTCACCACCATAACCTTTCCCTCTGCCTTCACCACTACCATACTAATCTTTCCTCTCCTTGAGGGCGAAGTGCGAAGCCGAGCCGATGACTGCTTGCGGGCAATCGGCAGCCTGTCCTTTCGGCAAACTTCGGACTAACGCTCAATTTTCATTTCGCTGGTAATGTTATGCAAGCATACATTCCCTAGTCCTTGTTTTCATTCGGCGAAGCTCTGACGAAGTCAAATGTCCGAAGGACAAAGGGGAGCTATAGAACGCTCACAGTAAGAAAAAATATTCAAAGAACAAAGGATGGCTATTTATAATTATATAAAATTAAAATTCTATTAAAAGTTAGTAATAGCCTATACCAAATCTTACTAAGTAATGTCTTATTTTATAATTTATACATTAGTATTTTTTAATTATCTCTTGACCGCCCATATAAGAAACCAACGCTTCAGGAATTTTGATTGATCCGTCTTTTTGCTGATTATTCTCCATTATGGCAATTATAATTCTTCCTATAGCAACAGCAGTTCCATTTAATGTGTGTAAGAATATGGCTTTTCCGTCTTTATCTCTGTATTTGGCGTTCATTCTTCTTGCTTGATAATCCCAGCAATTTGAGCATGACATTAATTCTCTGTATTTATTTTGACCTGGCATCCAGCCTTCGTGATCAAAAGTTTTTGAAGATGCGATTCCGGTATCACCGCAAGCTAGCATTAATGTTTGGAATGGAATTTTTAATGTTTTTAACAATTCGCTTTCGATTTCTATCATTCTTTTGTGCTCTTCTTTTGATTTGTCGGCTGTTGTGATTGAAACCATCTCTACTTTTTTAAAGTGAAACTGTCTTAGCATGCCTCTGACATCTTTTCCTGCGCTGCCGGCTTCGCTTCTAAAACATGATGTGTAAGAACAAAATCTAATTGGCAATTCTGCTTCTGCAATTATTTTATTGGCAACCCAATTTGTCATCATAATTTCTGATGTTCCGGCTAAATATAATCCATCGGTAGTTTTAAAAGTATTTTCAAATTTTGGCAATTGTCCTGTTCCAAACATTGCTATATCTTTTACTAATGGCGGCATTGATGTTTCAATATATCCATATTTTTCAACAAAATCTAGTGCAAAATTTGAAATGGCTCTTTCTAATTTGGCTAAATCGCCTAATAAAATTGTGGAGCGGCTGCCAAATAAGTATGATGCCTGTTCAAAATCCATCATGCCAAGTGCTTCGCCTAATTCATAATGCGGTTTTGGTTCAAAATCAAACTTGGTTTTTTCTCCCCAAGCTTCTACAACTTTGTTATTCTCTTCTCCTCCGTCTGGAGTGTCTTCTTGCATTATATTTGGTAAGTTGATTAAAATTTGATATAATTCGTCAGCTTCTTTGTTGTCTTGTTTTTCTTTTATTTCATCCATTCTTTTGGCTATTTCATCAGCTTTCTGCATTAAATCACTAGCGTCTTTCTTTTGAGATTTTAAAATTCCGATCTCTTTAGATATTGAATTTCTTTGTGCCTGCAAATCTTGCAACTCTGTAATATCAGCTTTTCTCTTATTATTTAATTTAATAATTTCATCAGCTTTTACTAAACAATTCCTTCTATTCATTGCTTTATTGAAAAGTTCTGGATTTTCAATTATCCATTTTAAATCTATCATTTGGCTATTTTGTTAAATTAAACAAAGATCATTATTATAAATATTTTTTTTATTGTAAAGATTAATTTTTCTTGCAATTTAATTTAATTGTGTGTTATAAGTATTAATGTCGTTGCCCTCGTGATGGAATGGTAGACATAACAGACTTAAAATCTGTGGGACCTTTTGTCCTTACCGGTTCAAGTCCGGTCGAGGGTACCAATTAATAAAGAGAAAATTAAATGAATGCTTCATTTTCTATTTTTAAATTAAGGTTTTACAATCTATTATTTTTGGTTCTGATAGTATTGTTTTATCCGAATTTAGCAAGAGGATCTGAATGTGTTTATGCGAGAGATACAGGAACTATTTTTAGAGTTGTCGTTCCAGCTAAACCTGATTTAACAATAGATAATAAATATAATCCTATGGCGTCTTCTCAAAGGGCAGCCTGGCTAGATACTAAACTTTATACTAGTGGAGATCCTTTTTATTTTGAAATAGAGGGTATGTGGTCTCCTTGGAGTGCTACATTTGACTTAATTGGCGGAGATAAAGATAATCGTGATTCATATGCTGGTTTACAGACAAAACCACCTAATGCACTTTTCTGCGGTATTACTACAAAAAATAAAGGTGTAGAAAAATTTAATGTTAATGGGGAATTTGACTATATTTCGTCAATAATGGATGTTAGCGGTACTAGCCATCCATATTCTGTTATGATGAGACCGCACTATATTCAAAATACTTGCTGGCTCACTGCTGGCGAAGGATTATATATAGGATTTTTTGGGAAAAATGGAGATTCTTTGCCAAGCCTGGCAACGCATTTGAAGACTGCGGATATATTGTGTGATGCAAAATATCTTTTAGATAAGAATAATGATGGTGTTCTTACTACAAATGAATGTATTCGTAGTAATAGATGCTATAAAGGTGATAGCTGCACTGAAAATGATTTTGCGGACAATACAAGCATGTTGTATTATACAATTGGCGCCGTAAGATGTGATAGTGAGTTTCATCAGAAAACTCCAGGTTTACCAATTGGCGCTATTGGCATAAATGATTGTTATCAAGATATAACACTTGCAACAGGTCCGTTTAGAGTAAACAAAACATTGTTTATATTTGACGCTGGTTTTCTATATAAAAATCCTCAAAAAGAAAAAGTGAGAAGAAATGAAAGAATTAAATTTGTTATTTATGACAGATATTATTCTGATAATGTTGGGCAATATGTAATTAATATGTATGGCGGCATCACTGATAATTCGGATAAGGGACTTATTGAAAAAATTATTGGGGATCTGGAAAAATTATTTATGGGATCCAGAGATGAAAGTGGTATTTTAACTGGAGGATATCTAACAACGTTTTATAATTATTTAATAGTGGATAGCAATTTTAATTTCATAGTTAGAGTGTCCCTTATTCTATATATGACCTTTTTGGGATTTTCTTTTGCTTTGGGTAGCTTAGAATATAAAACTAAAGAGTTAATGAATATATTATTAAAATTAACATTTGCGATAGCATTTACAACAACTACAAGCTGGGAAATATATGATAAATATATTATCAGATTTTTCTATGATGGTTTTTCAAGCATAGTATCAATGTTAGGAAATATTTCATTATTAATTTCTGATGACACGGCTACAGTGAGCACGGGCGTTAGTATGGCTTCTAAATTTTCATTTATTGATAATATAATTATAAGTTTGTTTTCTAATAGCATTACAAGGAAAATATTGGGATTATTTTTTGGAGTTTGGTATGGATTTATAGCAATACCTATAATATATATATTAATTATTTATTATATATTCCAATTAATCAACGCAATATTCCCATACGTTGTTATGTTTATACAAGTAATATTAGGACTATTTGTCGGGCCTATATTCATTGTATTTTCTCTATTTAAAACAACAGAGTTTATGTTTAAGGGATGGCTAAATTTCATCGGCGGAAGATTTGCTAATATGATGTTTTTATTTTTTGGCATATTTGTGTTTTGGATGATAATACAAACTCAATTTAACTCTTTACTCTTTTTTAATTCATGTAAAGTACCACTTTGGCAGGCTATGACTGGCGGTGATAGTGCTAATACGGCTATGAAGTTTTTTTCACTTGGAATCTCTGTTTGGAGAGCAAATTGGGATGGTTTGCCCGCAGGATATAGCACTCCATCTTTCTTTAGTTTCTGTTTATCATTATTATTCTTATATGTTTTAATTTATTTGTTTGGCATAGTAATGAAAAAAATACCAACTATTGTGGACGGTATCTTTGCAATTAATGATGAAAGAGCTGGTGGTGGTTTGGATAGAAGTGGAGAAAGTAGGTTGGGTGCCAAAATTGGAGGCTTCTTTGAAAATGTTAACAAATCACTTACAGTAGGTTCACTTGAAAAAGACGAAAAAACTGGAAATTATAAAGAAGTTAGACGTGGCGTATTTGATTATTTCGGAAATAGAACTAGAAAATATATGCCAACAGTATTAAAAAATACTGGTCGTGCAGTTCTAACTGTTTCTGGTGGTAAACTACTTTGGAATAAAACGGTCAAAAAAGGTTATAATGCAGCTAGATATGGCTTGGATAAATTCTTTATAAAAGATGATTTAAAAGAAAAAGGATTAAAAGGACAACCCGCAATAGATAACGCTGTTGAGAGATATAAAGAAAAATTGCGTGAGCGAGGTTTTTCTCAATATGACATAGAAGAGAGATCCATGAAATTTAGGGACGATATGACTCGCCATTTCTTTAGAGATGCAAGAGAGGCGGTTTCAACGGAATATAATAGGCTTTCTTCATTGTATGATGATGCAGCAAGAAGAACTGGAATTACGCCTAGTGATAGCGAGAGAGCTCAAATAATAAAAGGACATTTAGATTCATTTGTTAAATCCGAGTTTAATAAAGGTTTTGACGGAAAAACCGGATATTATTCAACTTCTATGCAATTAAAATTATCAAGTTCCGCAGGTGATTCTGCTTTATCTAAAGCACAAGCCGCAAGATTTAATAGAGAGTTTTCTTTGCTGGAAAAATCATCTAGATATGGAAGAAACTTTGCAAACTTTGAGGAATATTCAGAATTTTTAAAAACAAGAATTGAAGAGTTGAGAACGGCAAATGATCCGGCTTGGAAGATGCTGGCTAACGAAAAATATTGGGCAACAGTAGAAGAAGCAGGTAGATTAAAAGTAGAACTTGAGGAAAAAGCAAGATTAGCTAAAGAATCTTCAGAAGAAGTTGCAAAATCTAAAGAAGTATTAGAAGAAAGGCGTGAAGCGGATAGAAAACAGCATGAATCTGAAAAAGCACAGCTTGAAACGGATAAGGCACGACTTGAAGAAGAACGAGCTAAAATTGCTAAATCAGAAGAAGAGTTGGCAAAATTAAGAAATAAAGATGATACAACTGCGCAAGAAATACAAGCGAAAGAAAATGAATTAGAGTCCATGAAAGAAAAAGCTAAAGTATTGCAAGGTAATATAGAATCGCAAGAAAGATTAGTAAGACTTGAAGAACAGCTCAAAGTAGACAAAGAAAATGCTATTCAATTAAAGAAGGAATTAGACGAGCTCGAAAGAAGTGAAGCTTCACAGGCAGATATAAAAGGCAAAGAAGACAAGCTAAAAGAGGCAGAGAAAAAAGCTAAGGAAGATGAAGAACGTTTAGCTCAAGATACACGGTTTGTTGAGCTTAGACAAGAATTTAAGCCGGAAGAGGAAAGGCAACCTAAACTTAAAAAGGAACTTAAAAAACAAGAAGAAGAGTTCGCTAGAATTATGCAAGAATTAAAAACACTCAAAAAAGAACCTACTCCTGATCGTTCTAAAATAGTCGCAAAAGAAAAAGAATTGAAACCTGTAGAGGCAAAAATTATTAAATTGAGAGAAGAATTAGCTAAATTAGCTCAACAATCCCAGGAGAAATTAACAGATGCTAGACAAAAACTTGAAGTAGAAGCAGAAAGGATTGATAGATTAAAATCAAAAATATCAGAAATGAAGAGTAGTCTTGATAGGGGCAGCTTAGATCCAAATTTAGAGAGAGATATAAGAAGAGAAGAATACAAATTAAGATTAATAGAAGATAGTTTTGTAGAATTAAAAGTTCAACTTCTTGAACAAGCTCATGAAAATTTAATTAGGGAAGGCATGGGATTAGAGCGTCAACTTGGTGATGTTATTACTATTGCTGAAAGAACTGACAAAGATGTTGAGCAATATAAGCAAACGAATAAAGATGAAAATTTTGCTTTACAAGGAATAAATACTGCAACATTTGGTGTCCAAGGTATTACGACAATAGGTTTAGGAGAAGACAATAAAGATCCTCTTGGATTTGGAAAAGGTGCTGGAGCTGCCCTTATAAATGATAGTTTCAATCCTCAAGGAACAGAAATATCTAAAGCAGAAGAAGATAATTATAGACAATTATACGAAGAAAATAGAATTAAAATGGAAAAACAAGAAGTTAAAATGTTAAAATATAAAATGACTTCAGCGACCGACACAGAAAGAAGTGCATTAGAACAACAAGTTCAAGCAAAAGAAAGGGATATCAGATTAAGAGAAGATAGACTAAAATAATATTTTATGAAAAAACTTTATATATTTCGACATGGCGAGACAAATTGGAATAAAAATAAAGAAACAAAATTGTCAAAAGAAAGTCATGATGTTGAATTAAATGAAATAGGAATTCAACAGGCGGAGAATTTAGCAAAATATTTGCAAAATAAAGGAATAGAAGAAATATATTGCAGTAATTTAAAGAGGGCGAGACATACAGCAGAAATATTGGCTAGCTTAATAAAAGTGAATATTAAAATTATTAATGGACTGGAAGAATTCTCTATTTATGATGATACAGTATATGGCTTAACTAGAAGTGAAATTCAAGAACTAGTTGGTTATGAAAAACACAAAATTTTTAGAGAAAATAGGGACGAATTATTGGATTGGCGACCATTAAAGTGTCAAACAAAACGAGAGGCAAGGGAAAGAATTCTATCAACTATTTTATCTATTTGCAAAAAAGATAATCACAAAATTATTGGAATATCAAGCCATGGCATGATATTAAGAGAGCTGCTAAGAGTTTTGGATTATGAAGATGACAGCAAGTTAGTTAATTGTGAAATCGTTGAAGCGGAGTTTGATGAGGAAAATATTAAAATTATTCAAAGGACTAAAGCCCATTAGGCTATTTTAATTATATAATTTTTCTTATAAGCAATGAATGTTTGAAAATAAGTGTTATTTAAGATTTTTAATAGTTGTAAGTAGTTTAATTTTTAATTTGCTCTAACTAACAAAATTGGATTACAGAAAAATAGCAAAAGGGAATTATTTCAATATTTTGTATCTGTTTTTTAGCTTTTCTCTGAGGGATAAATATCAAGAAATTAAATTACTCATACGCAATCAAAGACTATATTATTTTAACAAAATCCTCAATAACAGTTTTCACTCCACACTCCTTAAAAGCTATAGTTAATTTTTTCCCATCTCGTTTTATAATAACACCCTCGCCAAATGTTGAATGAAACACTCGTTTTGCGATATTATGTATAGGCTTAGCCTGTGCGGAGATTTCTTCTTCTTGATTATGATTTTTAATTGGTCTTCCATCGTAATCAAAATTACCCTTATTATTAAAAAATCCCTTTGGACTATAATAATTTTTGTATTTGCCTATTCTGTTCTTGCTATATTCCATTTCTTCTCCATCTTCTTCTTCAACAAAATCAACATTGCTATTAATCTGCAGATTTTTTTCAGGCAATTCTCCAACAAACCTAGACGCCTGCATCGTCTTTATCTCACCGTATTCATATCTAGTCCTAGCATAACTAATATTTAATCTGTTTTTAGCCCTAGTAATTGCAACATAGGCAAGCCGCCTCTCTTCCTCTAAGGCGCCTTTTTCATTTATAGATTTTGGACTTGGAAAAATTCCCTCCTCCCAACCCGGCAAAAATACTGTGTCAAATTCAAGTCCTTTAGCGGAATGAATTGTCATTAAATTTACGGAATTATCATTTGTAGAATTAGTTTTGTCATTAACTAAACTTACATATTCTAAGAACTCACCTAAACTTGAAAATTCAGCCAACCCCCTAATAAATTCATTAATATTTTCAATGGCACTTTTGGAATCCTCTGTTTTATCCGTTTGCAGATTTTCAACATAACCGCTTCCATAAATAACATCTTTTGCAAGCGTTATGTGATCTTTAACCGTTAGCTGCTCGCTATATTTTCTAATATTGTTAACAAATTCAATAATATTTTCGGCAGTCTTGCCTTTAAGCTGTCCGGCAAAACACATTCCTTCACAAACGTCAAGAATATCAAGCTTTTGCCCTTTAACTTCTTCCATAATTTTACTTAATGTAGTAGTTCCTATACCCCTTCGTGGAATATTTATAATTCTTTCAAAGGCTAAAAAATCTGAATGATTTTTCACAAGCCTTAAATAAGCTATACAATCCTTAATTTCCTTTCTATCATAGAATTTAAAACCACCAACAATTTTATAAGGTATTGATTGCGAGATAAAAACCTCTTCAAAAACTCTCGTTTGATAGCCGGCTCTAATTAAAATCGCAATATCTTTATATCCAATATTTTTAGTCAATTCAAGAATTTCACTTGAAATAGTAAAGGCCTCCTCCCTATCTCTATCAAAACAACTTAGACAAACCTTTTCACCAACTTTTTTTTCATCAGTCCATAATGTCTTTTTATGCCTATCTTTATTGTTTGAAATTATAGCTGAAGCGACATTTAAAATATTTGTAGTAGAACGATAATTTCTTTCAAGTCTAATAATTTTTGTATTTTTAAATTCTTTTTCAAACTTTAAAATATTTTCAATTTCCGCACCACGCCAACCATAGATTGATTGATCATCATCACCAACGCAAGTAATATTTATTTCGCCCTTCAAACCCAATCCAGAAATCATTTTAAGCCAAGTATGTTGGATTGCGTTTGTATCTTGATATTCATCAACCAAAACATACTTAAATTTACCAACATAAGACATTAAAATATCTTTATAACGCTTAAAAATTTCAACATTATAAAGCAACAAATCACCAAAATCACAAGCATTAAGCTTCTTGCACCTTTCTTGATAAATTCTATAAATATCTTTAATTTCTGGATAATAATTAAAATCAGTGGCAAGATTCAAAATCATATCATAAGTAATACCCTTATCTTTCCATTCATTGATTTTATTTACATAGTTCTTTACAGGATATTCTTTAGTATCAATCTCCAAATCAACCATTACTTGCTTAATCAAACGATTTTGATCATCAACATCTAGAATACTATAATCCGAAGTTAAACCAACCAAATCGCAGTGTTGCCTCAAAATTCTATTTGCAATAGCATGAAATGTTCCAAGCCAAATCGGCGAAACATCTTTTTGCAATAAATTAACAACCCTTTCCTGCATTTCCCTTGAAGCCTTATTCGTGAATGTTACGGCAAGAATTTCTGACGGAAAACACTGCCCCGTTTGCAATAAATAAGCGATTTTAGAAGTCAAAACTCTAGTTTTACCAGTTCCCGCTCCAGCCAGAACCAACACTGCGCCATCCGTTTGTAAAACAGCTTCCTTTTGCTCTTTATTTAAACTTTCTAAAATTTCAGCCATCAAGACCTATATAAAAATTCATTTTAAATAATGTTATAAAATATAGTTATCAATTTTCCACAAAAATTATTTATATTTGCGAAATTATATAATCTAATATAGCTATAAACAGTTCCGCTTTGTCCTAAGAACGTTTTGTTATAGCCCCCTTGTCATTCGGCGAAGCTCTAACGAAGTCAAATCAAGGATAAAGGGCAGCTCACATAATAATTTTAATTAATCCTTAACCCATTAAAAGTTAACAATTCCACAACAAATTATTTCATAACTTATTGATTTTAAAAATTATCATTATAACATTCAATTATAAATTGAATAACTATTTATCCCATGACTCAAAAATTAGAACTTTATAAATGCGCACACTGCGGAAATATTGTCGAGGTTTTAAACGCTGGTGTCGGAGAATTGGTTTGTTGCGGACATCCAATGACATTGCAAAAAGAAGCCATGACCGACGGTACCTTAGAAAAGCATGTTCCAGTAATAGAGAAAAAAGACAATGGCTATTTAGTAAAAGTTGGAGCCGAACCACATCCAATGATAGACGCCCACTACATACAATGGGTTGAACTTATAACAAAAGACAGAATTTATATAAAATTTTTAAAACCAAATGATAAACCAGAAGCATTCTTCGACTGCATAACCGATGAAAAATTTACAGTCAGAGAATACTGCAATTTGCACGGTTTATACAAAAGCGAGAAATAAAATTTTAAGACAAGCTGCACCCAAAACACCACCGCTTTAACTCTCAAAGTAGACAATTGCCACCAGCAATTCCACTCCACACAAATTACAATCTACTTCACAGTTAATTTTGCCATAGCTTGAGCCAATATTTCCTTACCAATTCATTTAATATAATTTAAACGACAAAAATTCAACAATCCATTAAAGATAACTATCTAAACACCACGGCCAGCCTTACCACCAAAATCCACAGGCCTTCCCCTTAAAAATTTATTATGAGCCGACTGAGACACTTCTTCTTGTTTTGCTTTCGCATCAGCAGCTTTCTCCCCTGCCTTACCATCTTCCTTATCTTGAACCTGTTCCGGCGTTTTAGCAACTTTCAGACTTTCCGATATTTTAGAACGGACATCAACACCATTAATCGTAAACCCCTCCAAACCTTGAAGAACACCCATCATTGCCCCCTTATTAAAATTTTTCGACATAAAATTATCAGAGAACTTAGTCTTACTAACCACATCACGACCACACAAAAAAGCACAGCCAGCATAATTTCCTTGTCCATCAAAATGCAAATCAACATACTGGCCTTTCTTTTCATTCATTTGAACCCTAAAAGTATGCTGCGAATTTAGCTGATACGTCGAAACCGCAATAGTTTTTGTCTTATAAATTGCATTAGTCTTAACTTTTTTATCATCATATCTCACAACCTTAGCACTAGGCACGCCATTCTTTCTAATCTCAAGATCAATCTCTTCCCGTCTATCAATCAAAGACTGCCTAGTAATTCTTGTCGAGTCCGAATATTTTGATGGATCGAAGCTTTCCAGTTCATCCAATATTTCCGAAGGAATCATTTCACCCTTAGACCTTATCGCCTTCTCCAGCAAAATAATCTCATCCAAAATCGCAGGATTTGTAGGTGCATACCAAACGCAAGACCGACTATACGGCCATTTTTTCTTTATGCCATCACTATCACTAGAAACCTCAAAAGCCGGAACCAATATATATTGCTGCTCTTTTTGAGGGGAAACTTTTATCCCCAGCAATCCATCCCGTAGTGGTGGTTTTTCTTGTGTTGTTGGCAAAATTATATCAGCTTCTGCTCTAAGTTGACTTCTTTCTATAGGTATCTGACTGTCTTCCATAGGTATCCTTTTTACAACATTCGTTCATATCTATTTAACTATACTACTTATAATAAAAGTTGTCAATAAAAAAAACAAATGTTATTAAAGGCAATTATTATTTTTTAATTTAATATATTTTATATTGGATTAAGTCTTAAGGAAATTACTTTTTGCTTTTTAGACATTTTCCATCTTTCAAAGAAATATCTAAAGTGCAAAAAACTACAAAAATTTAGTTGATAAAAGGAAAATACTGTTATTATTAAAAAAATTATCATTTAGCAATCTATCCCATTAAGAAATAAAAACAAACCCTGCCAAAATACTTGAACAGGGTTTGTTAAAAGATAATTTTTTAAATCAGATTTGTATTTCACTCAACTCTAACAGTAGGTGGGTCATATCTATATCGTGTTCCTTTTCTTTCAAGCATTGACCGAAAATTTTCTCGTGGTTTTTTGTCTGAGCTACTTTCTAGAACGTCGTCTAAGAGTTTTGACATATATGTTCCTTCTCCTTGTTTTCGAGAAGGAATGTCATAAGAATCAGCTTCATGCGCATAACCTTTAATATCACTTAAAGGCGGGGCATCAGCTTGTCTTATTGTTTGGTTACCACTTGCACAACGATTAAGTTCTTCTATATCCTGTGATATGCCCTTGATTCCTTCGTCTAACTCTTTTACTTCTTGCGATGTAGCTCTGCATATTTTTGGGACTCCATTTTCGCCTATAGGCTTTAATATGTGAGGATCTCCCCCCATATGCAATCGTTGAATAAATACAGGATATTTTTTAATTTCTTCTTCTTCTAGCTTTTTTCCTTCTGACCATTTTTCTTCATCTCTTCCTCTAGTTTTAATCTGATCTGGGTAATTTGCATTAATCCAGTTTGTAATAGATACCAATTTTCCGTCTGCGCTATCCTCAATTAAATGTGTACCACATCCTGGTAATTGGGGATCACCGTCAGTTGTCAATTTTTTTCTTACAACGCCATTAGGACTTTGCGTAACCTCATTAATAATAAAAGATGTACATCCTGTAGCGTTTTCAAATATTTCTCTTCTTCTGTCTTCAAATACCTTACCATTACATTGAAGTTTTATAAAGTTAGTAAGACTAAATACATTTAGCAATATTCCTGCGGGTTTAGGAACAATAACATTAAATATGCTTTGCATTCTTTTTTCAAAATCTGCAATACTTTCCGTTATTATATTGTGTTTATTATGTTCGTCACAAAAACTAATTCTATCTTCTCCTTCAAACGTTACAGATGTTATACAGGCTGCCGTGAAAATTTGAGAAGCTCTTATAGCTATTTGAAAGTCGTCATTATTCTCCAAGGCAAGAGGTAAACCAGTGCTAAAACCTCCTAAATCACAAGATACACTAAACTTTTCATTTTGTTTAACATTTCCAAAGGCAAAAGCTACGACAGCCACAATACTATTTTTACTATTTAATTTTGGTTCTTTAATATCTGGATTGGAGAGTGTATTAAGTCCAGGTACTACGAACCCATCTATAGTTTTCACCTCGTTAGGTATTTTCATGCCCGGTATATCAGCAGATGCAGCAAGCAATCTATGACCTTTATCCATAATTCTAAATTTTTTTTCAAAAGTAGTAATAAATTCATTTGCTTTTTCTTGCAATAGTTGAGTCATATCCACTAATTCGTCATCATATTTTTTTTTAGCGTCCAAAACTCTTTTTTCCATTGCTTTCTGAGCTGCCGTGGCCTCCTTGTCTGTTTCATAATATTCTATTTCTTGTTCTCCTGGTGTTTTCTTAAGTTCTTCCCTAAACTTCGCCTCTTTGAAAGCATATTGTAATGTTATTAATCTATCAATAGCAAAATCACACCAAGCTTTATAATTAAGAAGTTTTTCATCCCATTCTTCTTGAATTTTAATACACTCTTCAGGAGTTTTTGCTTTTTCATATTTTTCTTGAAATTTTTTAAATTCTTCGGTAATACTACTTGCTAGATTTCCAAATATTAATTCTATTTTTTCATCAAAAGTTTGGTAAGTATTCAATGTTATTGACATACTATCGCCAATACCAATCTCAAAAGACATAGGATAAATTGTTTTGTCCCCCGTCAGAAATTGATAAGCTTGTTTTATTGATTCATTACTTTCTGTCTCAAGAATACTTTTATGTAGTTCGCTCATTTTTGTTGTATTTGAGAGTTCCATCAACATACTTAATAATTTTCGAAAATCATCTTTTTCCAAGTATTTTAAAAAGTCTATTTCTTTTACTTCTGTAAGTATTCTGTCAGCAAACAAATTAAATATAGGCTCATCATGAAAGGCTGATCGATTATATAGTTTCTGTCTTAATATTTCGAAAGCCCTTCTTTGTGGCAAATTCTTTAGCGCCCATACTGTTGTTGCTACTAATTCTTCTGCTTGTCGTTTTTCTTCTACTTGTTGTTTTTGTTCAGCATCATCCATTATTAAAAAACCATTATTTATTAAATCTGTTTATTATAATACATAAAAAATACACATTTGTCAATTAATTTTTTAAAATATCAATAGAAATTATCGATTTTCTTCGTGGTGTTGGGTCTTCGTGGTGTTGGGTCTTCGTGGTGATGGGTCTTTCTCGTGCTGTTGGGTCTTCGTGGTGCTGGGTCCCGAACCCAAAACCACGAGAGCACGGAGTTTCTCACTCACCTCTGTCATTACCAGGCTAGATTTTGTTAACGAACGAAGTGAGTATTACAAAATCTT
>CAZBNS010000045.1:0-14137 GCA_964493475.1 uncultured Rhizobiaceae bacterium
CATTCGCTCATTAAGAAATCTTAACTCGGGAATGACATACTTTGTGGTGTTGGGTCTCTGAATCCAACACCACAAAGGCAAACTGTGGCAATTTTCATTCGGCTGAAGAGTGGATTGATTTAAAATCACTGTATCAATTTCAAAAAATACAGTTGGATTTTTTAATAAACTTTAATAAGTGATAAGGTTTGCTGTAATTAACTAGACATTGTTAACAAACTTTTTTGCGGAGTAAAATCGCTTTTACAAAAAACCACTAGGAGTGTTTAAATTATAAAAGTTTGTTAACAGTGTCTAAGTTTCGTATGAAATTTTATTGGTAAGAATAAACCAATAAATTTCATACGAAATCCATATTATTTATTTAATTATAATTATTTTTTATTTAAAAAATACTCATTAAATTTGCCTATCTTGGAAAGTTTTTCTTTATATTCCTTATCATAATCAGAAACTCTGCTTAACTTTCCATCATCAATGAATTTGGGATCTATTCTTCTAACTTTGCAAAATACTCGTCTTATGTAATTATTTGGATTGCTTTCAAACTCCTCTTTTGGCAAATGCAAATAATCATAATATTTTTTTACATCTTCATTTTTATCTAAGTTTTCTTCAATAATTTTTAATATTTCGCCATCAGTTTTATTAAAAAAATCTTCCAAAGTGATAATTTTTGCGTCTACAGCACTTTTAAAAAGAAGACCTCCGATACCAAACATTATAGCACTTTGCAGGCCGGAATATTGAGTTTCATCAAGTTTCCAAAAGAAATCAGCAAATAATTTAGCGCTGTCAAAATCTTTCATTACGAATGAACCTTTATAAACTCTTAAAGAGTTTAAAATATAATCTCTTTCGTCTTTACTGAGTAAATTAGTTTGAAAATGATCGTCTCTAATTGAATAATCAATTCTATCAGAGCAAATATCTGGTGCGCTATTTTCTTTTAATGTAAAATGAGAGTCGTCCAAAATATAATTCAAATCATAACCATATTTTTCAAGAATTTGCGGAATATCAGATTTTAAGACAAAATTTTCATGAATACTGTCTTGAAAATCTTGCTTTTTTTGTCCGTCAATTCCCTCCATAATATAATCATAAGTATGCGAAAATGAAGTATGCGAAACATCATGAATCAAGCCGGCAATCTGCTCCTCAATAGGCGCATTAAAACGCCTCAGCAATAACATATCGCCAAGTGAATGATAAAATCTAGTAAGTTCTTTTTGCTGGGATTTTGGATAGGCAGGATAATAGCCGCCTTGCGCTATGCCTTTTAACCTTTGCAGTGCTTTTGAATTGATTAATTCTTCCAAAACTGGCTCGGTGATGTCAACTTCACCATATATTTTGTCAATAATTTTCATGACTGAACCTTTATATAATTTTTTATATTATAAACATATTGCAAAATGTCAATTATCTACTATGAGAGCAGCCTACATCTCTTTCCTTGGCGACTATAGACATTCTATCTCCTAATTGCATGCCTTTTGAACGATTATTTAATTCTTTTAGCAATTCAGGATATCTTTCAAACAAACTACTCAAATATTCTTTATCTTCATTTGGCATTTCCTGTATTGTTTTTATAATATTAGCCGTAAGTTCTTGTAGACCAAATCTAACTTGTTCATCATCTGGAATTTGATCAAGCGTAGAAAAATAATGAGAAATATCATCTTGTAATTTCTCATTACATGGGGTTGGATTTATCATAAATTCAGAAAACAAAGGAGAAACGCCTTGTCTATCAAAAAATCTTTTTGAAATATCAAGCACAGCATTTTTTTTGGCAGTTTCTAGACTTTCTCTTATAGCTTTGTCTTCTTGGTTTTCAAGAATAAGTCTTATAGTTTCAATGTCCCCTTTATCATGAGATATTTCTAGTAAAAATGCAGAAAATTCATGGCTGAGATCTTTTCGATGCATAGCAATAACTCTAGTAAATGCTCTATTACATTTAGCCCTAATAAATATATCTCGGATAATAGATTCATCCAATTGTTCTTGTCTTACAAGTTCTGTAAAAGTTTCTATATCGTAAATTTCCATATTATTCATATTTTTTATTAGCATGCGCGTATATATATCATATTTTGTTTTACTAGTCAATAATTTTAATTTCTATAGTGTGTAATTACATAAAATCCTTAAAGTTTCAATTATCCTCATATTGTAAAATAAAAATATCACTTTAGCATTTTATCAAAGTTCAATCAAAAACATGTTTAAATTTTTTACAAAACTTATTAATCTCATTTTTCCGCCAAAGTGTATTTTATGTGGAAAAGTTGTAGAAGAATACGATACTTTATGCCATGATTGCTGGAAAGATATAGAATTTATACAAAAACCATTTTGCAGCAAATGCTCTTCACCACTTCAAATGGAAATATCAGAAGATGATTTGTGCGCAAGTTGTTTGAAAAATCCGCCGTTATATATAAAATCAAGAAGCGCTATGGTTTATAGTGATGAAACGGCAAAAATAATTTTTAAATTTAAATTCTATGATAAACCACACATAAAAAAATTTATGGCTAAAACTATGGTAAAAGCTTCGCAGGACATAATAAAAAATGTGGATATTTTGATACCAATTCCACTACATAAGAAAAGATTAATTTTTAGAAGGTATAACCAAGCCTTGATTTTAGCAAATGAAATAGGAAAACTAACAAATAAAAATGTTGTATATAATTTTCTGGTAAAGAAAAAACATACAATACCCCAAGCAAAACTAAAAGGAGTCGAAAGAGCAAAAAATTTGAAAGATAAATTTTGCATAAATTCAAAATATTTAAAAAATATCAAAAACTATGAAGCCTTAAATTTTGCAATTATCGATGATGTGATGACGACTGGCTCAACAGTAAATGAATGTGTAAAAGTTCTACATGAAGTCGGCATTAAAAATGTTTATGTTATAACTTTTGCAAAAACTACAAGGGATTAGTTGCTAGTTAAAAATTTTTCCAACATTTCCAGTTTGCTTATAATACTGTCTTCAAGGCTCTTACTTTTGCAATATGTTATATTTGAATACTCATTGGCAGGAAACGTAACGATGCTTATTTCAAATAAATCAATTTCTTTTAACAATCTTGTATCGCCTTTTTTATCATATTCAACATCTTTAACTATATAACCAATACTCAAACCAGAAACAGATTTAGTTTTAATCAAATTATAAGCCTCTAAACCCTGTTGAATATCCAGCATTATCTTGCCCTCGACATAAAGTCCGATTGTATCTTCTTTGATTACTTCAAAATAGCCAATCGGTTTATCTTGGGAATGCTGCCACAGTAATTTTATATCCTTTTTTGCATTTTTGCTTTGTAATGTTTTTTTAAAAGCCATAGGTAAAACTATATCGTTATAACTATCCTTAACATTAAAAACACTTGCATAACCACAGAATTTTCCAAAAGAATCAATGCTCTTAATTTCAAGAGTTGCATTTTTTCTTTCTAAAGTTTTTAATTTTTTAATTTTGGTATTCATAGAATTTTATAAATAAATAATACTTAAATTTATACAAAGTTAAATTGTTGGAAGTATAAAATTCTTGTTATGTTTGAGTTGTGGAACAATCCACAATATTATGTATGTTTGCAATATTATTTAGCCTTTAAATCATCTATTTTTTGCAAAATACTGAGATCATCCGTTTCTTCTTTTGCCATTTCTAAATATTTATTTATTTTTTTATCGTCTTTTAAAATTGTATAATATCTAGCTAAAGTAATATATGACATTGCCTTTTCATTATTGTTAAAATAAGCCTCTGCTAGCAATTTTAAGGCGCTTTTATCGTCGGCGTTGGTTTGAATTACAAAATTTAGCTTGTCTATGGCTTCTTGATACATATTTTGCTGTTTATATTTTATAATGATAAATGATATCATTTTTTTTATTAAAATATTGTTTTGCAATATTTTGTCGGCTATCTCATAATTTTCTAAAGCTTTTGCAACATCATTCTTTTTTAAATAAATATCTCCTCTTAATTCGTAAAAATAAGGATTGTTTTTATATTTTAAAATTAAGTAGTCTATCTCTTCTAATGCTTTCTCTGTGTTGTTATTATTCATGTTTGTAATTGCGCTAGCATATTTTCCATAGTCGGTATTTGTATCCATATCCTGATATTTTTGGTATGCAAAAATTTTTGCTTTTATAAAATTAAATTCATCAATATATTTTTTGTTGAAATTTTTGTTTGATATTTTTTCATCTTTTATTCTGCTTTCTATGAATTGTTTTCTGTTTCTACTTAGGGGGTGCGTTGAATAATATTCCATTACATTTTTATATTCCAATTCATTTAGATAAAATTTATTCATTGATTCCAAAAGTGCGGACGATGACAAATCATTATCATTTAGATATTTTATTGCCAATGTATCGGCACTTTCTTCTTGTGTTCTTGTATATTGTAAAGCATCTTGCTGTTGTTTTTGCAATCCACCCATAATAATTGCCTGTCCAGCCTCTGGAACACCGGCTAATAATGCTCCAATTCCTAATAGTATATAGCCAACACTGATATTGCTTATCGCACTGGTTTCATCTTTGTATCTGGCTAAGTGTCCTGCAGAAATATGCCCTGTTTCATGTGCGATAATTCCTAAAATAGCGTCCGGCGTATCAAAATTTGTAAAAGTTCCTGTATTGATAAAAATATTTTGTCCGCCCATAACAAAAGCGTTGACGCTGCTATCGTTTACTATGTAAAATTTAATATTTTTTGGATTTAATCCTGCCGATTTAAAAATTGGATTTGAGATTTCATATAAAAAGTTTTCTATTTCAACGTCTCTTACTATTGGTATTTGTTGATTGGCAAGTGAATTTTGTAAAACTAGAAAAAATATTAGGTTTATGGTTAATATTGTTTTTAGATTTTGAAAAATTTTATTTAGTATCATGGATTGCAGTATAAAAATAAATGGTGGGTCCGGCGAGATTCGAACTCGCGACCAATTGATTAAGAGACGGACGAGCTACAAAATATAATTCCTTGATTTTACTTGCTTTGTGGCTTCTTAAAACTTAAAAAATCAAAAAATTTTATATTGTTATCGCACATTTGCCGCACTTTCTCAATCAATTTTTAATACGCCCACATATAACTTGATATAAGTATATACGATTGTATATTTATTTTTACAATACCTTTTTTGTATTTATTTATATGTAGTTATATAATGCTATAATTCGCCATACTTTGTTATATATAGTTTTACCTTTTAGTGCTGAAAATAAATGGTCTATTTCCTATTGTTTAATCTGTAAACAATAACTTTATTTTTTATGAATGAAACTAAAAAATACCTAACTACAAAAGAACTAGCTAAACATTTAAGCATATCAGAATCAACTTTAATTTCCTATCGTGCAAATGAATGTGGACCGGAATATAAAAAAATAGGCAGAATGGTTAGGTATAATATAGACGAAGTAAATTCTTGGATTCAAATAGAAAATAAAAAAGCAAAAAAAGAAAACAATGGACTGGATATTAAAAAATGTCCACCTAACTTGTCAGTCATTATTAATAACTAATAAAGGTAAATAATGGCTAAACGTTTTGAAAAGAAACTAACTCATGACCTAATAGAAGCATTAAATGGAAATGAGGATATAAAAGTAAAAGATACCGAAGTAAAAGGCTTTTATATTTGGTATTATGCTAAAACTGGACTGAAAGTATTCTATATAAGATATAGAACTTTAAATACGAAAGTGGAAAGGAATATAAGAATAGGAAGATACCCAGAGTTCAAAATTAAAGAAGCTAGAGATGTAGCAGAAGATTATAAACATAGAGTTGCTAGAGGTGGCGATCCTATATTAGATAAGGAGCTAGAATTAGAAGAGCTAAAGAAAAAGCAGGAAGAGAATAAAAAAGAAGTTAAAAAACAGATAAAAGTCAAAGACCTATTAGAAATATATCTTGAAGAACATACTAAAAAATACAATGCACAAACAACTTATAAAAATGCCTGCGGAATGGTAAACAAGTATATCAATCCTGCTTTTGGAGATATTTCCATAATAGATATAAACGAAGATCATATATCTAAACTACACACAGAAATAGGCAAGAAATTCAAAATCCAAGCCAACCGATGCCGTGCCCTTTTATCTAACTTTCTAAACTGGTGCGAAACAAAAAAGTATAGAGACAAGCATACAAATCCTGTAGAAGATGTAGAGAAGTATAAAGAGGAAGGTAGGGAAAGAAACACGTCAGATGATGAGTATGTAAGAATATTTAATGCTCTATCAATCGCAAGACAAATGAACATCTACTCAGAACAATCATTTGATGCAATTGAAGTAATAATGCTTACTGGTTGCAGATCAAAAGAGGTTAAAACATTGCAATGGTCTGATATTGATTTTACAAATAGCTTTTTTAGGCTAAGAACTAGCAAAACTGGCAAAAAATCAGTTCCTGTAGGTGAGGCGATTATGAATAAATTAAAAGAGATAAAACAAAAAAGAGAGTTATCAAAAGATGGAATTTCTGATTATGTATTCCCATCCCCTCTAAATCCGAATAAACCTATTTCTGATTTAAGGAGACCATGGAATCAAATACTTGACCTTGCTAAAATAAAAAAGACTAAAGAGGAAAAATTAAGAATACACGACCTTAGACATTCATTCACAACAATAGGATGTATGACAGGAGAAGACATGTCAATAATAAGTAAAGTTTTAGGGCATAGCCAAATAACTACAACTCAAAGGTATTTGCATACTAATAATCAAAGAGTAGTTCAAGCTGCAACATTTGTATCAAATAAGATATTAGAAAAAGCACAAAAGAAGCTTGAGCCTGTTGTAGTAAATAATTAGCGCAGTTTTCAAATAATTTTAATAAAAGTAGGTTAATTAGAACTAAATCATAATTAGATTAGCAGTTGTTCTACCAAGATATATCTAACCACATTAAGTTATATAAAATATAGCTTGAAAAGTAGGAAAGAAAAATTTATTGTATATAAAGTTGTATGAATTTGTATTTTTGTTGATTGAGTTTGCGGTAAATATACGATAACGAAACATAAAAATGCGACAACGAATGGCGAGATAGCTCAGCTGGTTAGAGCGCGGGACTCATAATCTTGGTGTTGGGGGTTCAATTCCCTCTCACGCTACCATTTTCCAATTATTGAACTTAAACTAAAATATAAAAGTATGAGAGATAAATTAAAACTATTACTTTCGCAGAATTTCAGTCTGAATAATTTTTCTTCACGATTGCTTGAATACTATGAGTTGCCAATAATAGAAACTTTTCTTAAGAATAATAATGATTATTTTCAACAAACTTTTTTCTGCGATGTCAGCTCTGGAAGCTCTGAGTTGTTTTTTAAACAATTACCTAACAATCCATTTCCTTCATTATGCGAAGTTTTTGAAAATAAATTTCTTATTGGAATATTTGAAAATACAAAATTAATTTCCATTTTAAGTATAATAAAGAATTACCCAGAAAACAATTATTGGTTTATAGGCGAATTTATAGTGGACATAAGTCATAGAAACAGAGGAATAGGCCAAAAAATAATAAAAAATATAGAAAAAATCGCCCAAGAGTTGAGGATAAATGGTTTGGTCTTAACTGTTTTTGGATATGATAAAGAAGCATTAAACTTTTGGAATAAAAATAATTTTGTTGAAAATAATAGAAAAATTTACTCTAACCTTCCGGGAGATTATGGTATAACCATGCTAAAAAAATTAGGTTGAAACTTATTATACTAAGAGTTTACTGCAATAAAAAATCAAAAAGGTATCTTGTCATCAATCCTTTCCTCTATTTCAATATTTTCCTATTAACTGAATCGTCCGCATCATTATCACTTTCCTCTTCAGAAACCGCATTTATTAGGTTTTTATCTTCCGTATTTATGATTATTGGTCTTTCACTTTTTACAGCAACACCAAAAGCTATTAGGTGGTATTTTTTTAATCTTGGTATAATATCAATCTGCATTTTTCCATAGAAATTACTTAGAAAATCCAAACTTGTGTTGTCTATCAAAGAGAATGTAAAAAATGTATTACATTGTGATAAAATTGTTTTGCTTACCAATGCTGTTCTTTGTGAAATTACTAATAGCCCAACTCCATATTTTCTGCCCTGTAAAGCTATTTGCGACATTGAATTTACAATTCCATTGGAATTTTTTGCATCATCTTGAGAAACAAAATTCCACTCAGGTATTATGGTATGAGCCTCCTCTAACACAAGTAGTATTTTTTCCTTCTTTCTCGAACTTTTCTTTTTATTAAATATGGAATTCAAATACATTTGCGTGATTTTTAGTGTAGCTGCTGTATTCATTATGCTTGGAATTTCAAGTAAATAAATATTTCCATCAGATTGATTGATTAAATTTTCAATTTCTTTATCTATTTTTGTTTCCAAACCATCAAGCGATTGTTTTAAATCTTTTTTCTCATTTGGAGAACCATAAGTTCCTGTTTCTACGGCAAATTGTTTTTTAGATAAGTCTTCTGTGTCTTGTTGCGTGTTGTTGCCTATAGTCATAAAACTTATTCCATTTCTCTTCAGCTCTCTTTTATATTCACCAGTAATATCAACACAAACAACTTTATGGCTTTTTGCTACCTCTCTAATTATTTTAAATGCTAATGTGCTTTTTCCAGTTCCCGTAACTCCCAAAATAGCACTATGATAAGTGATTAAGTTATCAATATCTATTTCTACAGGTAGACTTAAACTAGAGCAATCGCCTATTTTAAAGATATTTTGTTTGTTTAAAAAATTTTGATTATTACAACTATCTTTATTGTATTTATAAACCAACGAATTCATTTTTGGAAACCATGAGAATTTTCTAATTTCCCCATTTGCATCAATAGTTCCTAACTGAACCGCAGTTATTATTTGTGTCCCTATTGGCGAATTGTTAAAACTTTCTTCTGATGTATTGCCGTTTATTATTTGATAAAAAACTTGTTTTTCAATTTCATTGCCGTTTTCGCCCTTGCATTTAGAGTAGAAAAAGACAACATCTCCCTCTTCCAAGCAATCATTTTCAATAAATTCAAATTTTATGTAATCTATGTTTGAATTTTCCACTATAAAGCCAATTATCTTGTGTCCATATTTTTCTAATTTTTCCCTAACTTCTTCATAGGATATATTTTGTGTTTTATATACAGTGGAATCCACAATTTTATTATCCTCCTCTAGTGGAGTATCATGCCTAAAAGACAGACAAGTGCAAATCTTGCCAATCGTATTATCCCTAATATAGAGAGGAAAAAGGGTAAAAACCTCTTTATCTTTTTTGAAATACAAAATATCATGCAAGCCAACACTGTCTTCTAATTTTACCCTGATTATGCTTGGTTCATCAAATCTATAAATTTTCCCGCATTTTTTGTTTTTATCTGTATTGTCGGATTTTTTAAATAGCGTATAAATACTATCAATGATTTTATTTATATATCCCAAATTGACAATTAAGTAGCAGATAATAACCAAATATATTTTATAGGTTTCTTTATATACTCCAGCAGATATTAGGATCGCCAATAAAAATAAAATGTCATACTTTACAACAAGCTTATCAACAAAGTAATAAAATCCATTTTGGGTTTTGTTCCCAGTTTTTGCATAGTCAATGATTATATATAGAGAATAGAATATCAAGAACACTAAAATTGAGATTAGCACCCAAAAATAAGTTTCACTATTGAATATATAATTGTCTCCATTATTCAAGCCCAATGAACCTTTTATGGTTATTATTAACAGAAACAAAGACAAGGTATTTAAGAAAATATCTTTTGGCGGTTGGAAGTATGGCGTTTGAATGTTTTTGATAAGTATATAAGCTAATATAACATTGAACCAAATAGCCTCCTCACTTGAAAAAAAATCCAAAAAACTTCCTGAATATTCTATAAAGAATTTGGCAAAAACAACAACCAATACCACATTTAACAAAGAGGATGATATTTTTTTATCAAAAAAAATAGTATCAAAAATAAATTTGAATGGCTTTAGTATGAAGTTTTTTAGCATAAAATATCGGTTAGTGTACTTGTTATCTTTTACAACATAAAATAGTTTTTTCAACTATAAATTCACATTAAATCTTATTGTTCGTTTTTATAAAATACCATTCACACCAACAGTCAACCATCTCAATAAAACAGACACTTTATTCACAATTATGACTGGACATTTAGACAATATTATGCTATAAATATGTCATAATAGACAACTTGTAGTTGAATATGAAACTTACAAAAAAGACTTTAAAAATAAGAGAACTAAACGACCACTTTAGAAAACACCTTTACAACTCCAATCTTGGTAAAACATACTTAACTGCGTTAGTTAATTCATTGCCAATTGAGGATAGGAAAGCACTAATTAACAAAGTTATAATTTTTAACAACTTTACTAAGGGAGGCAATCCCTATGGGGAGCATGACCTTGGGGTTATAAACCTTAAAAATGAAAAGTATTACTTCAAAATTGATTACTATAACAAAAATCTTGAGTTTCACTCGGAAGACGAAGCAGACCCATCAAAAACAATCAGAGTTTTAACAATTATGAATATAGAGGAATATTAAATATGGAAACAGTAAATTCAATTTTAAAGAAAGCAGAAAAAATAAAGAGAGAACAAATAAAGCAAAAATGCGTAAATGCGAAATACCCAACAAATATTGTTATTGATATAAGCGGAGAACAGGGAAATTCTTTTGCTATAATGGCTTGCTGTCAAGATATTGCAAGAAAGCTTTTTCTGCCTAAAGAGGAGTTGGAGCAGTTTTTAAAAGAATGCACAAACGGAGATTATACAAACCTATTAAAAACTTGCCAAAAATGGTTCGGAATTATTTTTTTAAATGCAGACAAATATTTGGAGGGAAATGACCAATAACACAGACTCAGAAAAAGTAAAAGAAATTTACAAAAACTTTGAGCTTTTAGAAAGAAAATTAAAAGAACATTATTCAATCAGAGATATATTCTCTGATTTTTGTATATTATCAATGGCTTCATTACATAATCAAATATATTCAATAGGTAAAATGCCAATTCCAAGCTGCTACAAGGCAACTCACGATAAGCTTGAAGCTGAATATCTTGAAGTAATCAATAAATACAAAAGAGATGATGAAGCCACATATAGAGAAACCATATCTATGTTTGCAAAGATACTTGCAGAATTAAACATATCTATGAAAGAAAATCCTTTTGACTATCTTGGGGCTATCTATATGGAAATAAATATGAACTCAAAATATAAAGGACAATATTTTACTCCTTCTCATATATGCGATATGATGGCTGAAATGACTATTGAAAATAAAGAAGATTTTGACAAGATAGTTAAAGAAAAAGGTTATTTCGCTATGGCTGATCCTTGTTGTGGCTCTGGCTCATTAGTAATCAGAACATTGAGAGTATTAAAAAATAGAGGAATTGAAAATCTTGACGCTAAACTATACATACAACTTCAAGATATAGATTTAACTTGTGTAAGAATGGCATATATAAACATGTGCTTATTAGAAACTTCTTCAAGAGTTATTTGGGGAAATTCATTGTTAATAGACGAAAATTATCCATTTTTTGATACTCCGTGTTTGCAAGTTGGGTTAATGATGGGATTATTTCAAGGAAAAGACAATCAAAACAAAAGCCAAGCTAAAAATGATAATCAAATCAAAAGTGAAATTCAATCAAAACCAATAATTTTAGGCGAGCAACTGGATTTATTCAATGAATAATTTGCCAATAATTAATATCTATAACAACACATTTATTGAATTTCAAAAATATATAATATACTTGTAGTTGCAGATAAAATAATAATTATAATTATGAGTGCAAATAATAAAGAAAATATAATTGACATTCAAAAAGATTATATGAGTGTTAATGAAGTTGCAAAATCATGGAATGTTCCTATTGAAGATATAAGATACCTAGGAGAAGAAGGAGAGTTAACTATATGTATAAGACGAATTCCTGTAAGGGTTGCAGTTGAAAGCATATTGGAAAAATACCCTTATGTCAAAAATCTACCCAATAAAGCTAAAGAAATTATTAAACTTCTTGATTATCCACAACCCCTCCACCCCACTGATATATATTTAATTTTCTCAAATCCAAATAAAAAAATTAAAATAACCAGATTCAAAACAATGCCTGTAATGAATATTATAAAAATTCAATCTCCGGAAATAGAGGTTGGATTTGATGATATGATTATAACTGCCTCTGAGTTAAAAAGATTTGAATTTGAACATGGCAATTTTGTCGCAATGCGAGACAAAGATAAGGAACCTCTTGTTTTATTGTCAGGGGACTTTTCTTATATCAGGTTATATGGCGAGGAGTATAGATTTGGTGGGAAGCAAGCGGTCATAATCCAACATTTATATGACAAATACTCCGCTGGAGATCCGTGGGTGCATGGCAAGACACTATTACGACAAGCCAACTCTGAGAGCATGAGGCTCGCCAACTTATTCAATCATCATCCAAATTGGAGAAAGGCCATATTATCCAACGGCAGAGGACAATACAGGATGAACTTGCCGTTTGCAGAACCAGCTTCAAATTATTTGAAAGCCAAAAACAACGATTTACCATTATTTAGTTTTTTAGACGAAGAAAAAGAATAATCGTCTGTCTTTTTTTTGTGGCTTGTGTCTTTCCATTGCCTTACATTGTTGTATTTTTTGTATATTCTCGCCTTACACACACCATACAGCAAAAATCAAAAATATCATTGAGCCATTGGTGGTAAATGATACAACCCTTTTTAGTTTCTCCGTACACCAACCAGTCAACGTCCAAGCCTGTAATGTAAATATAACTCAATAGATTTTATTATAGTTAAATACAACTTGGTAAAAGCCAATGGCAAAAAAAATAACTATAGAGGAAGAAATCAATTCAAACGAATTTGAAGTCCGCCTTACCGAAGACCAGCTAGTTGACTACTGGAAAATCAGCAAAAACACACTCCGCAAATGGCGAACAACTGGTCATGGTCCGGTATATATAAAAATCGGTGGCAGGGTTTTATATCGTAAAAAAGATATAGATACCTTTGAGAGAAACCGCCTCTACCGTTCTTCATCCGAAAAAGCAAAGTATGAAGAGGTATAGCATGTCTAGTAAAAAACAAATAAGAATATGTCCTGCCTGCAATCAAAAAATAGTTCAGTATAAGCATTGCCTGAATAAAACACTAATAAATAATCTAAGTAAATTATACCATTCCGGTGGAAAATCCCGCCTTGATGGAATGAATTTGTCCCATAGCGAATTTACAAACTTCCAAAAGCTGAGATATTTCGGCCTTGCATATAATAACAGGGACACAAACGAGTGGATTCTTACGGGGAAAGGTAAAGCCTTTTTAGGTGGCAAAGAGACCGCAAGTAAATTCGTTATTACTGAGAATGCTAATGTTGTGGAATTCAGTGAAGAAAAAGTCTTTATAAGTCAAATTAAAGATTGCGTTCAATACAAAATTGACTGGCAAGAGCAAGCAGCCGAAAAAGAACCAAGTCTTTTTGATTTGCTGGAAGATGGGCAGAAAAATGATCCAATAACCAATTGAGGAACATTTTATGGACAGGGAACAAATACTTCAATCCGCAAAAGATAATGTGGAACATATAATGAAACACCTATTTCCAAATGCCATGCGGGACAATAAAAGAATGTTTATTGGCAACACAAGCGGAATTAAAGGTGATAGTCTTGTTATAGAATTAGATGGAGATAAAAAAGGATTGTGGCACGACTTTGCTACAGGACAAGGCGGAGATATTATTGATTTATGGGCTGAGGAGAACAATCTAAACCCAAAAACAGATTTCTCGGCCATTTTAAAGCAGATTGGAGATTTTCTAGGTGTAGATACTAAAAAAGAAGAAACCCAACCAAAAACCGCTAAAAAACCCGATTATGTTTGGATTTGTTTTGATGCAAATAACAAACCACTTGTCCAAGTTTCAAGATACAATACACCAACTGGAAAAATATTTTACCCATTTGACATTATTGCTAATAAATTTGGACTTCCTGCCA
>CAZBNS010000046.1:0-14057 GCA_964493475.1 uncultured Rhizobiaceae bacterium
ACATCAATTAATTCTTCATTAATTGCATTATTAATTTTGATTTTCTTTTCAAAGTCTTTATCTTTTTCTAAAAGATAAATTCTCTTGAGTAAATCGTTTTTCATCAGTTCGTCCATTTTAGACCTCTTTTTTTAATTAATAAAAATCGCACCATTCAAAGAAAAGTGCGGAGGTTAAACCAACTGACAAGATCAGCTCTTACAGCCTTTTGAATTGCAAGCAATCCATTATAACCGCAAGCCTCCGCTATATCGTTAGATACAACGAAAGCCTGCAGACTACATTTAATCTTGTTCCGGTGGTTTAAACCGTCAACTTTGCCCGTAGGCAATGTAAGTATTAAATGTTTTATATTAGTTGTCAAATGTTTATTTGCGAATTATTATTTTTATGCATTTTATCACATAAAAGACTATTGATTATATTTTTTTAAAATTTATTCTAGTATTAGGAAAAAATAAATTATACTATGAAAAAATCAGAATTAGCCAGATATATAGACTTTACAATCTTAAAGCCAGATGCATTAGAGGATGATATTATTGAATTATGTAAAAACGCCAAAAAATATAATTTTAAAGCCGTTTGTATAAGCCCTTGCTATGTGAAATTGGCAAAAAAATTACTTGAAAATTCAGATACATCTGTTTGTACTGTGGTAGGTTTTCCACACGGATTAAATACTCAAGAAACTAAAATCTTTGAAGGCCTTGATGCAATTTCAAATGGCGCAAATGAATTGGATATAGTGGTTAATAATAGTTATACTAAATCTAAGAAGTTTGATTTGGTGGAAAAAGAATTAAAAGCTTTTTGTAAAAAAATGAAAGAAACAAATTCTAATATCATAATTAAGATAATAATTGAAACAGCAATTTTGAATGATGAAGAAAAAATTAGATTAGCGAATATAGTAAAAAATTCTGGTGCTGATTTTATAAAAACTAGCACGGGTTTTTCAAAAAGTGGTGCTACATTGGAAGATATAAAGTTATTAAGAAAAACTGTTGGAAATGATTTTTTAATAAAGGCGAGCGGCGGAATAAGGGATTATCAAACTGCAATAGATATGATAAACGCTGGAGCCAATAGATTAGGCGTAAGTGCTGCAATAGCAATAATAGACGGAGCGGAGTAAATATTGGTGCTTAATTTTAAAAATATTTTAATTACTGGTGCTAGCAGCGGTTTAGGCAGGGAGCTAGCAATTCAGTTTGCAAATGAAGGCATTGTTTTGTTTTTAACTGGAAGAAATGAGGCAAGACTAAAAGAAGTTGTTAGTATCTGTAAAAATAAAGGTGCGAAAGTGTATTCTAAATCTTTGGATATTAAAGACAGAGAGAAGGTTAAACAATGGGTTTTGAAATGTGATAAGGCTCATAATATAGATTTGGTTGTTGCGAATGCTGGAATTTCTGCTGGAACTCACAACAGTGATGAAGAAAGCGAGCAAGTTTATGATATTTTTAATACTAACATTTGCGGTGTTTTACACACAATAGAGCCAATTATACCAAAAATGATGTCTAGGCAAAGAGGACAAATAGCGATGATTTCTTCAATGTCGGCTTTTATTGGTATGCCAAGCTGTCCTGCTTATTCTGCATCAAAGGCCTGTGTTTTATCTTATGGGCAGGCACTGAGGGGCTATTTGCAGCAATATGGCATTGGAGTATCGATAGTTTGCCCTGGATTTATTAAAACACCATTAACGGATAAAAATAATTTCGCTATGCCATTAATAATGACAACGGAAAAAGCTAGTAAAAAAATTATAAAAGGCTTAATGAAAAATAAGGGATTGATTTCTTTTCCAATTACAATTTACTTTTTATTGAAAATATTAAGATTATTGCCATTTTCTTGGATTAATTATATTTTTTCAAAATTGCCAAAAAAGTAAAAAGTTTTGAAACTGTTAAAAGTTTTAAATTTCGGGTTGTGCCAAAAGATATCCAAAGGTTGTCATTCCATAGCTGGATTTTCTTAACGAACCACTGCTTTCGCAGCGGCAGGCTCCGTGAGTTTAGAAAACAAGGTTTAGGAGGGGTAAATGACTTGCGAAGCAGGGCATTTGCAATCACCAAAACAAACGATAAACCACAGTTTGCCGAAGGAAAATCCTCAGACATAACCCATAAAATAGTATTATGTTTGTAGATATTATATTAACTTTATGCTTTTAGAGTAGTATTAAAAATCCTCTTGCAATTTGGTAAAAAATGATATATACTATATCAAACTTAAATTTAAGTAAAATATTATGTTGGAACAAGGACAAGCATCTACCCCAGCAGAATGCAGTGGAAGTGGGGTAGACAAAGATGGCAAAATAACAAAAATAATTTATCAAAAAAAATTTCTATTTCCTTTTCTAGAAGATAAAGAAAAAATTAGACAAGTACAAGAATTTGATAGGGGAGAAAAAATAAAAGAAATATTTTATCATGTAAATGGAAAAACAATTGAACGAACAGAAGAATTTGATAGACAAGGAAATAAAGTAAATACAACAATTTATTTTTATCGAAAAAACGGAACACTTGAACAAACACAAGAATTTGATAGAAACAGAAAACTAAGAAAAGTAATATTGTATCTAGAAGATGGAATAAGAATTAAAATAATAGAAGAATTTGATGATGAAGAGAAACTAAGAAAACTAACAGTGTATCAAGAAAATGGAATAGGAGTTGAAGAAATACGAGAATTTCATAGAAACAGAAAACTAAGAAACGCAACAATTTATAGAAAAGACGGAACAATTAAGCAAATACAAGAATTTGATGAGAACACAAAGCTAAGAAAAGTAATATCGTATCGAGCAGATGGAATAAGAATTAAAACAATAGAAGAATTTGGTGATAAAGAGAAACTAAGAAAATTAACAGTGTATCAAGAAAATGGAATAGGAGTTGAAGAAATACGAGAATTTGATGATGAAGGGAAATTAAGAAAGGGAACAATTTATAGAAAAGACGGAACACTTGAACAAACACAAGAATTTGATAGAAACAGAAAACTAAGAAAGGCAATATTATATAAAGAAGATGGAATAAGAATTAAAACAATACAAGAATTTGATGATGAAGGGAAATTAAGAAAAGTAATATCGTATCGAGAAGATGGGAAAACAATTGCACGAACAGAAGAACTTGATGAAAGTGGAAATCTAAAAAGAACAATTATTTTTTCTAGAGGTTATGATCATAGCAAACTAGAAAATGACAAAGTAAACAGAGCTAGATGGCTTTCTGTTGAAATTAATCCAAATGGCTCTATTGCAAACATAGATGTTGGTAAAAATATCCCAGTTAGTGAGCAGGTAAAAGCTGTAAGGACTGTATTAGCTAATTCATTTTATGATGAAGTACAAGATGGCATTGGATCAATTAGTATTATAGGAGATCTTTTTGTTGCATTTTTTTCCACTCCAGAAGAAAGAAATAAATTATTTTATTTTCATAACCAATATGGCGAATCTTTGAATGACTCAACCTCACTCAGAGAAAGAATCCTTAGTTTGCCAGGAACTAAGCATGAAAAATTTGTAATAACTCGAATAGAAAACGCGGCTAAAAACCATAGTGTTCTAGCAATAGTGCCTGCTGATAAAAGTAAAAAAATAATGATATTTGATAGCTCTAATGTGACAGGTGATTTTTTAAATCCAGCTGGTTGTGAAATACTAGGTCTTAAACTAGAATTGGCTGAAGATACTATCATAATAAATTGCAAATTACAGAGCAGGGGAACATGTGGTTGTTGGTCGGCCTTTGCAGCATTATATTGTGCAAGTTTAAGTGATGAGGAACTTGAGGAATTGTCAGCTCCAGATAAGGAAGTTCAAAAGAGGGCTGCTGAAAAACTAGAAATTGGAACTGGAAAATATTTTTTAAAATTTATGTATAATATGTATAAACGAAGAAAAGCAAGATCAGAAGAATTGAATGAAAGACTAAGAGCTATGGGCGGACCTACGCCTGCATCTGCACCTGCGATTACGTCTAGCACCACATCCAGTACTTCTCCACAAGGCGAATGTTTTGCTGCAGCTGCCAAACCTGAATATACTACACATCTAAAAGAAGATCTAGAAAAAGAATTAAAAACTCTTGCTAACTTATTCATTCAAGAAACGTATAGGTCGACAGTTGTTAATTATACTATGACTTATTTACAAGCTAAACAAGCTAGACGAGCCAAACAAGCTAGAATAGACTGTGTTCAAAGAAGCCAAGCTCAATTATTTGCTTAAGAGCAGAGCAGGTTTGTACACAAGACGCTAAAATACTAACTTTTCTTTTGTTTCTTTGATTTTTATGTCATCATGTTTTATGTCGTCGTCCGTCATTGCCTTCCAACTCTTAACTCCTTTTAGTCCAATTTTGGTAAAATAGTGTCTGTATCCAACTAGACTGATATTTTCTCTTAAGGTGTCTGTGATTGGCAAGATGTATTTTTTGTGGTCTTCAAAGTATATGTATTCTTTGTGTTTTTTGTAATATTCTTGCAGTTCATTAAAGTCTGTGATTTCAATGGCTGGCGTTTCGGCTGGAAGTATCATATTTTTAAATAGGTCTACTTCTTTATATTGGTTTGAGGCTTTTGGCACTAGGTGGATGTGGGCGTGGAATACGGTTTGTCCAAAGACGCCGTATTCTATTAAAAATGGTTTGTAAAAGATTTTGGTGATTTTTTCAATGGCTAGCTTTTTGAGGTCTAGGTATTCTTGAGTTAGACTGGGTTCAATTTCCGCTATGGCTTTGTAGTGGTGCTTTGGTATTATCATTATGTGTCCGGGGGTTATAATGCCTTTTCCAACCCTTATGACGAAATTTTTGGTTGTGTAAAGATTTCTGGCTTCGTCTTCTTTGCAAAAAATACAATCGTCCATTTTATAGCTCCATGTTGTTTAATTTTATTAAAATGTTTTCAATTTTTTCAAAAAGTTTTCCAACAAATGCAAAACTTAAAATATTTTGCTTTTTCATTTTTGCTTTGCTTTGTTTGATTAATTGAATTAAATATTCTGGGTTTTTGAATTTATCATTATAAAATGATATGTCAATGTTTTCTCCATTTAATTCAAGTTTTGTGATGCCGCATTCTTTGCATAAATTTTTGATTTTTGTTATTTCTAATAAGTTGTAAATTTCTTGTGGGACTTTGCCAAATCTACTTTCAAGCTCAATTATTATATTTTTTCTGTCCTCTTCTGTTTTTATGTCGGCTAATTTTCTATAGTAGCTCAGTCTTAGAATAATATCATTTATATAATTTTTATTAATGCTTGTTGATATATTGAGCTTTACCTGCGGTGAAAAATCATATTCTACAGCTGAAAAGCCGTTGCTATTTTTTATTTTTTTAACTGCCTCAATAAGCAATTGATTGTAAAGCTCGACGCCAGTTTCTCTGATAAAGCCTGATTGTTCTTCGCCAACTATGTTTCCGCTGCCTCTAATATCCATGTCGCTGCTTGCGATTGCAAATCCTCCACCAATATCTTGAATTTCTTTTATTGCCTTTAGTCGTTTTTCTGCATTTTCGGTAATTTTTTCATTCTGGTTTGTAGTTAAATATGCGTAAGCCATTTTTTTGCCCCTGCCAACTCTACCTCTAAGCTGATGCAGCTGTGAAAGTCCAAACCTATCGGCTTTGTAAATTATTATAGTATTAGCGTCTGGTATATCTAAACCATTTTCAACTATAGTTGTCGCAATTAATATTTTGAATTTTCCATCGTAAAAATCGTTTATAATTGCGTCAAGTTTACTTGATAGCATTTGACCGTGGGCGGTTTTATAGCAATCTATGGTTTCATTTTGTTTGCATTCTGGAAATTCTTGCTTTTCATAAAATTGTAAGGTCTTATTTTTTGTTTTTTGAGTATTACAGAGAACATTTTTTAATCTAACTTCTACACTGGGAATATCAATAATTCTTGGAACAACAATCATTACTTTGCCACTTCTGTTAACTTCTCTTTTTATCGCTTCACCTAAAACTATTTCATCAAAATTCATAACATAAGTATTGATATTCAATCTGTCGACCGGTGGTGTTGTAATCAAACTTAGTTCTCTTATGCCCGTCATTGCCATTTGAAGCGTTCTAGGAATTGGTGTTGCTGATAAAGTTAATAAATGAATTCCCGCACTAATTTCTTTTAGTTTTTCTTTTTGCTTAACGCCAAATCTTTGTTCTTCGTCAACTATTAGTAGTCCTAAATTTTTAAATTTTATTGAATTTGAAAGAAGAGCATGCGTTCCAATAACTATATCAATTTTTCCCGTTGCCAGCTCTTCTTTTACCTTTTTGTTTTGTGAGGCAGATGAAAGTCTTGACATTACGCCAATATTAAGTCCAGTATATTTAAATCTTTCTTTGAATAAATTATAATGCTGCTTGCATAGCAAGGTTGTTGGAACAACTATAGCTACTTGGACTGAATTTTGCTCGCTTGCGGCAGCTATAAAAGCGGCTCGCAAAGCAACTTCTGTCTTTCCAAAACCAACATCACCACAAATCAGTCTATCAGCCGGAACACCCATTTGAAGATCATTTTCAACATCATTAATGGCTTTCAGTTGATCATCCGTTTCAGTGTATTCAAACCTTGCGCAAAATTCCTTATATTCGTTTTCATTTGGAATTAAAATCGGTGCTTTAGAAAGTTGCCTCAGACTCGCAATTTTTATCAAATCTTTTGCAATTAATTCAAGCTTTTCTTTTACTTTATTTCTTTTTATAGTCCATTTTTCCAAACCTAACTTATCTAAAACGACATCTTCATTAAACTCACCATATCTCGTAATCAAATCAAAATCTTCAATAGGAACAAAGAGGTTAGCCGCATTTGCATATTCAATTTTCAAATAATCATTTGCTACATTATTGGTATATTTTTCAATAGTTTCCAGCCCAATAAATCTTCCAAGCCCATAATCTTTATGAACCACCAAATCACCAATATTTAAATTTATCTGCTCTCTAAGAATTTTTTCAAGATTGCTATTTGATTTTGAGGTTTTTATGATTTTTTCGCCAAATAAATCTTGCTCCGTAATAATTATCAAGTCATCGCACTCAAAACCGTTTTTTATAATGACATTTATGAGGCCGATTTGTCCGATTTTTAATTTATCAATTTCACTAAAGCTTTCAATAAAAACAGATATAAAATTATACTCAGAAAGTATAGTTTTCAATCTTTCTCTTGATGGTTCCGAATAACAAGAAATCAAAACTTTTTTATTTAGCATGGCATTTTTAAATAATCGACTTAAATACTAAAAATAAGGCGAAAAAAAGCAAGAAATATATAGAAGGCGGAAATAAAACTAATAAAACATTGAGGTAGCTCCAATTACAAAAGGGAGCTATCTATAACCGATTATTGAAATTATATATTTCAAAGAACAGTAATTAATAGTCTTGATGAAATCCAAACGCGTAATATATAGAAACTAATTTTTCAAATATTCTTTCAAACTCTCAATACTATTAACAGCAAAAGTTTTAGCATTAGGGCAGGTTTTAGCCACCATTCCCGTTAAAACTTTACCACTGCCGATTTCCACGAACTCTTCAACGCCATTTGTTTCGCATAAAAGCATTGTTTCTCTCCATCTAACTCTACCTGTAATTTGATTTAGTAAGTTTTCTTTTATTTCATTAGGATTTGACGTTATTTTTGCTGTAAAATTTGAAATTAATGGAACTTTCGGCGTCAAAATTTTAACGTTTTCTAATGCTTTTTTCATATTTTCAACGGCTGGCTTCATCAATTCCGAATGAAAAGCGCCGCTCACAGGCAATTTTATAGCTCTTTTAATACCCATTTCCGTTGCTATTTTTACTGCTTCATCTATAGAATTTTCATTACCGCTTAAAACAACTTGGCCTACTGTATTGTCATTGGCTATTTGGCAAATCTCGCCGCTCTGTTTTGCTTTTTTAGCAATTTCTTCTGCCTGTTCTATTGTAGCTCCAACTAATGCCACCATGGCTCCTTTGCTTGCTTTTCCAGCTTCCGCAAAACTTTCACCTCTTATCTTTAATAATTTTGCAGTATCACTTAATGTTAAAGCTTCACTGGCACATAGTGCAGAATATTCGCCCAATGAATGTCCGGCAACAAATTTACATAAATCTTGAATTTTCTTACCACTTTCTTGCTCCAATACTTTTAAAATAGCAATGGAACAACACATTATTGCTGGCTGAGCATTTTCTGTTTCTGTTAGCAATTCTTGAGGTCCTTCAAACATTATTTTTGAAAGGTTTTTTTCTAAAGCTTCATCAACTTCTTGAAAAACTTTTTTTGCTATGTCAAAATTGTCGTGAAATTCTTTTCCCATACCAACAGCTTGAGACCCCTGCCCCAAAAATGTAAAAATTTTATTCATATATATCGTAATTAAATAATTGTAGTAAATATTTTATACTGTATTTTTAATTAATCAACTTAGTAGTTTTAACATTTATTTTTAATATAATAACAGCCAAAATTAAACTGCATAAAATAAATTTGATTTTATTATCAAAATATATAAATTTTAAAAGATAACTAAAATTTATAATATGAAAAAAATATTTTGGCCTAATTATTCATCTGACGGAAATCCAAAACTTGGACTTGAAAGAATACAAAAATTTTTAAATGCGTTAGGCAATCCGGAAAGAAAATTGCCGCCAGTATTTCATATAGCTGGAACAAATGGAAAAGGCTCAACGACTGCCTATATAAAATATATTTTGGAAGCTGAAGGATATTCAGCACATAGATACACATCACCGCATCTTGTTGAACTTAATGAAAGGATTGAAGTTTTAGGAAAAACTATAACTGATGATTATTTTAGTGAATTAGCTAATGAGTGCAAAAATTTTTCTGAAAGATATGGTTTAGATGTTGGCTATTTTGAAGGAATAACTATAATAGCTATTTTAGCTTTTGCAAGAAATCCTGCAACTGCTTCTATAGTTGAAGTTGGATTGGGCGGGAGATTAGATGCTACGAATGTTATACCAAATCCGCTAGTGAGTATAATAACCTCAATATCTTTTGATCATATGGAATATTTGGGAAATACTATATCTTCAATAGCAAACGAAAAAGCGGGCATTATAAAAGAAAATGGAACTTTAATTATAGATAAGCAACAAGAGGAAGCTTATAATACTATCTATAATGTTGGAAAGGAAAAACATAATAAGATATACGGATGTGGAAAAGAATGGATTGTAGAAAAATTTAAAAATACTTTTTTGTTTAAGGGATTTAGTAAAGAATTGGAGTTGCCTATGCCATCACTTGAGGGCGATTATCAAATCTACAATGCCGGTGGTGCTATAGCTGCACTTTTGAGCCAAGACAAAATAAAAGTTTCTGATAAATCAATTAAAGAAGGCCTAAAAAATACTGTATATCCTGCAAGATTACAGAATTTAACTGATAATGAAAAAATTATTAGACTTTTGCCAAAAAATTCTGAGGTGATATTAGATGGAGCACATAATGAAGACGCAGCTTCGCAGCTTGCCGATTATATAAATAGCAAAAAGGACAATAAATATAAAATTTTGATTATTGGAATGCTGCAAAGAAAAGATAGCTATAGTTATATTAAAAATTTAAAGGAAGTATTTGATATGATTATTACTGTGGGAATATTGAGTGATAATACTTCAAAAAATCCACAAGAATTTAGGGAAGAATTTTTAAAACAAGACTACATAAATGTTGCGGCAAAAGATAATTTTATTGACGCATTAAAATATATTAATGAAAAATTCAAAAACAATAATAATTTAAAAGTTGTTATAAGCGGGTCATTATATTTAGCTGGTGAAGTTCTTGAATATGCAAAATTTAATTTTTAATTGAACCGCTTAAAGCCTCAAGACATATAATTTCTTAAACAAAAAAATGAAATTAGTTGACATTTTTATCGTTTAAACGATTATTAATCTAAATAAATAATTTTTTGAAAAATGAAAAATCCTTGGGATATTAAAAACAATGAAGAAGAAAACAAAACAAAAACTAAAGAATCACCAAATAAAACAACAAAAGAGAATAAAGAAAGAGAGTTTTCCCAGAAATTTTTTAAGGAATTTGATATAAAAGATAATACAAAATTCAGAACTAATGGGAATCTAATTTTTCTAATTATAATAGTATTGGCAATCTTTTGGTTGGCAAGTGGAATATATAAAGTTAATTCCGATGAAAACGGCATAGTTTTATATTTTGGAAAATATCATGAAACAACAACACCGGGATTGCATTTTCATATTCCTTATCCAATTGGAAAAATTGAAAAAGTTTCAATTACCACAATAAATAAAGAAGAATTTGGTTTTTCAAGTACAAAAGGAGCCTCAGATGAGGAAAGTTTAATGCTCACTGGAGACGAGAATATTGCTGATATTGATTTTGAAGTTCAATGGAAAATTGGAAATGTAAAAGACTATCTTTTCAATATAAAAAATCAAAAAAAGACAATAAGAAGCGCAACAGAGAGCGTAATGAGAGAAATAATTGCGAATAGGCAAATAGACGATATTTTAGCAAGCAAAAAATTTGAAATAGAATCTGAAGCAAAACGCTTACTGCAAGATATTTTAAACTCATACAGTTCTGGGGTTGAAATAATCACAGTTCAATTGCTAAGAGCTGATCCTCCGCAAGAAGTTATTAATGCTTTTAGAGATGTCCAAACAGCAAAGGCCGACAAAGAGAGCAAAATCAATGAAGCGGAATCTTATAACAACGATATAACACCAAAAGCAAGAGGTGAGGCTGAAACCATAATACAAAAAGCTGAAGCATATAAAAAAGCAGTGGTAAGCAAGGCTGAAGGAGAAGCAGAAAGATTTGATAGAATTTATCAAGAATATAGATTAAGCAAGGAAATAACAAAAAAAAGAATTTATATAGAAACGATGGAGGAAGTCATGAAAGAAAATGACAAAATTTTAATTGACAAAAATGCAGGTGGAAACTTTCTACATTTATTAAATAACGAAACCACAATTAGATAAATGAAAAAATTTACAAAGACTGTAGAAAATTTTATTTGTGAAAACTGCGGAATAAAAATTAGTGGTAATGGTTATACAAATCATTGTCCTAGTTGTTTATATTCAAAACATGTAGATATAAATCCGGGCGACAGAATGTCAAAATGCGGAGGTTTAATGAAGCCAATCGAAATATTGCAAAAAAATGGCAAATTTATAATATTGCATAAATGCGAGAAATGTGGATTTGAAAGAAAAAATAAAACCTCCGAAAACGATGATATTAATGCAATTATAAAAATTTCTAAAAACAATAAATAGCTTAAACTTATCTTCTTCGCTTTCGCTCACTGGTGATTACAAATAAAAAACAGAATAACATAGTTGGAGAAATTCGAGCAATAAAAAGCTATTTCCCTATAAGTAATTTCATCATTATTTGACTTTTATAGAAAAACTTAATAACATATAAGCATTGTTAATAATTTAAAAAAATTTATGGTTAAAAATAAAGTCATCAAAATTGCAAATTTTGAAATATCAAATGACAAACCATTTTTTTTGATGGCAGGACCTTGCCAAGCTGAAAGTTTGGATCACTCATTATTCATAGCTGATGGCATCAAAAAAATATGCAATAAATTAAATATTCCTTATGTGTTTAAGGCAAGTTTTGATAAAGCAAATAGAACTAGTGTTACTGCAAAAAGAGGATTAGGATTAGAAGAAGGATTAAAAGTATTTGAACAAGTAAAAAAGAAAATAGGTATTCCAGTAATGACCGATGTTCATTTACCAGAACAAGCAAAACCAGTTGCTGAAGTTTGTGATATTTTACAAGTTCCAGCTTTTTTATGCAGACAATCTGATTTACTTGAGGCTCTTGCAAAACAAGGCAAACCGATGCATATTAAAAAATTACAATGTTTAGCACCATGGGTAATGGAAAGTGTTGTAAAAAAATGCGAAGCTTTTGGAAATGACAAAATTATGTTATGTGAAAGAGGAACAGCCTTTGGTTATGGAACTCAAGTTGTTGATATGAGAGCTTTTCCAATTATGGCAAGATACGGAACCCCAACAACAATAGATTGCACTCATGCAGTTCAACATCCAGGTGGAAGAACTACTGGTGGAAACAGAGACATGGCTCAAGTAATCGCTTCTGCAGCAATATCAGTTGGTGTCGCTGGTGTATTTGCTGAAGTTCATGATAATCCTCCTGTTGCTCCATCAGATGCAGCAAATATGATTTACTTAAGCAAATTAGAGAAAGTTCTAAAAAGATTAGTTCTGTTGGATAAAATTGCAAAAGAAAATCCTATGGAATATGAAAATTACGAAATTATAATGTAATTAATAAATTTTTGGTCGATCGAAACATAGATTGCAGTTAAACATTTCTTCTTGTTGCAGGTTATTTGCAGCTCCCATTTATCAACTACATTGACATTTTCCTTCCTTGAGGGAAAATATCAGCAGACAAAAGGGAGCTAAAAATAACCCCACAAAACAAAGAAAAGCCATCTCCGAATAATTTAACCGCATAAAACCACGGTATAAATCAACAACTCAATACCATCTTCAAAAAATCATTGACTGTTTCATATTTTAAGTTATTTATTAAATCAAACAACATACTCAACCATGAACAATTTATTTTCTTTTACAAAAATATTTGAAATAAACAAAAACTTTTTTGTCTTTATACTACTAATTTTTATAGCTGGAATTTTCACATTATATTCAGCCGCAGGCGGCAACTTTTCTCCATGGGCATCAAAACAAATACTATATTTCGCATGTTTCCTGCCAATAGCCACTTTTATCATTTTAATAGACATAAACATCTGGCACAAACTTTCCTACATCATTTACATCTTCGCACTTTTACTTTTAATATACGTCGAATTTTCCGGACATACAGCAATGGGAGCTACCAGATGGATTAAATTAGCAGGAGGTCTCAGCATACAACCATCCGAGACCATGAAATTAGGTCTAGTAATTGGCTTAGCCAGATACTTTTCCAACAAAAACATAAAAGAAATACAAAAAAATAAAAAACTAATCATTCCCCTATTAATGATATTTACACCAGCAGCACTAGTTTTAAAACAACCAGACTTAGGAACCGCACTCATTTTAATCGCCATAGGAATCAGCATTTTATTCATAGTCGGAGTTCAATGGTGGAAATTTGCCATATGCGGAGTTTTATTTATTTCAGCCCTACCTTTCACTTGGAAATACGCACTACACGACTATCAAAGAAAAAGAATTGAAGTTTTTCTAAACCCAGAAAACGATCCATTAGGATCAGGATACAACATAACACAATCAAAGATAGCAATAGGCTCCGGTGGATTTTTAGGCAAAGGATACTTAAAAGGAACCCAAAGCCAATTAGCATTTTTACCAGAAAAACAAACAGACTTCATATTCACCACCTACACAGAAGAAACCGGATTTATCGGCGGCATCTTTATAATAACCCTATACTCAATCCTCACAGGCTTTTCCTTTTGGCTATCTTTCAAATCAAAATACACATACAGCAGAATAATAATAGCCGGCGTCGGATTTATAATGTTCTTCCACGTTTTTGTCAACATCGGCATGGTCATGGGCATATTGCCAGTTGTCGGTGTTCCATTACCACTATTTTCCTACGGAGGAACAATTACCGCCATTTCTTTATTATCTTTTAGTTTTTTATTAAACGCAGACTTATACAAGGACGCCGAAATCAAAAACAGCAAATTATTTTAAATAATAGAACTACTCATTCTTTCCACCTCCTTCACCACGCCAATCTTCCCTTCTCAGCATGTCATAAATCTCTCGTGGTTTTGGGTCTCCAAACCCAACACCACGAGTATTAATATTGAAATCTTCTTCTCAGCATGTCATGAATGGATTAATATTTAAACCTCCCTCTCAGCATGTCATGAATCTATTAATATTGAAATCTCCCTCTCAGCATGTCATTCCTGTAAATGTCAACTGTTTTATTTTGCACT
>CAZBNS010000047.1:0-14025 GCA_964493475.1 uncultured Rhizobiaceae bacterium
ATTGGCGTTTTGGTTTTAGGAGATGATTCTGTAACATGAACTGGCCCTTGTGTACCGCAAATCTCATCACGGCAAATCCTAGCGAAACCCAAAGAAATCCCGGCATCTGTTGGGGATATTATTTTGGCACCAGAAAATTCCACAAAATTTTTTAAAACTAGCATCATTTTATCTGCACCATACATAAAGCTTGGATTTTTATCAAAATATCGGAATAAATCTTCGTACTTTTTGTTTAAAAAAACGGTCTTCATTAAATCTTCAATAATATCGGGACTAAAAGAACCGTCTTTCATGAAATTTAGACCTAATGTTTTAGAAAGACTACTAAAAAAGCTTAACATTTGATTAGAACCCAATATTATTCTGGTAAACTTTCCTTTATGAGCTTGAGCAAAACCATCCATAAACTTCTTGATATATTGATCCATATTTGCATATATAGTATCATCAAATATTTCGCCATGACTTTGGAACAAATTATGCAAAACATATGCACCTAAGCTATGGCAATAACTGTTCAACTTGCCATCACGTTTATAAATTGTATTAACACTGCCACCACCAACATCCAAAAGCAGATCAGAATCTGTTAAATCAAAATTTGCAGCTAATAATTCGCATTCCCTTTCCGGTGTTAATATTTCTAAATGTATGCCAAACTGGCTTGTTATCTGTCCAAGAACATTTTCTAATTCTTTGTTTTTTCTAAAAATTTCAGTTGCTATAGCTCTGATTTCAAAATCATTTTTAGGAAACTGTGTTATGAAAGTGGTGATTTTTTCTTTAAAATCTTCTAATATTTTAGCCTTTTCTTCATCTGTAGGAACATTATCACCAGACAATCACTTCCCAATGGAAATGTTTGCAAATGTAAATTCTGTTTCAATATCTCCCGACTGGCTAAATTTCTGAATCAGTATTTTTATTTTACTTGTACCGAAATCAAATATAACTAAATTTTTCATAATTCAAATACTCTTATTTAATTAATATATGGCATGATAAATTTCAATTCTGAATTGTCAATATTTTATTATTGCCCAAATAGAAAAATAGTATTTTCTATAACATAAAAGCTTTTAACTCAACCACAAATTACATATTTTTTGTTAACATCCCGAATTCATAGCTGCAGTATCTAAGTTGTAATTATTTTTTAATAACAACTTATATAACGCAATGCAAAATAGTAAAAACTATTTTGAGAATGTAGATTTATATGTTCTCAACAGTGCCAAGTTTCATGCACTTAAAATTGTGGAACGCGGATATTACCCTTTTTATGAATTAGACGATTTAGAGCAAGAAATACTTGCTCTTTTTCTGTATCAATCAAAAAAGTCCCCCTATGATAAAACAAAGTCTACTTACAAATATTGGGTATCTATTACGATTGAAAACATTTGTAAGGAACTAATTAGAAAGAAAATCGTTCAAAATAAGTATTTTTCAAAAACTTCTTTGAACGATTTTTGTTTTTCTGATGATAATGATAGTTCTGAAATCATAGATTTGATTGAAGACAAAAGTGCTAATACATTTGAAGAGTATTATAAGCTTAATCAAAAGGAAAAGCTTTTAAATGCTATAGATAAATTACCTGACGAATTAAAAGATTTGTGTCGTATGTTGCAAGATAAGAATGTGACAGAGATTGCAAAAGAACTTAATTTATCAAGGGACACCATCTATAGAAAAATACATAAAATAAAGGAGATATTGGAAAAAGAAATATAGAATAAAAATAAAGAAAAGCTATAAAATATTTCTAATATATTGTTTAAGTGTTAATAAAAACATATTAATCAATTGTTGATACTAATAAATTATTGAAAATACAATGCAGAAAAATTTTATCTGACACTTTCTGTTTTCACTCCATTAAATGATTATGTTAATAATTAATCATTTTATGACAAAAAATAGTAATAAGATAGAAAAAGACTTTTCATTTGATACTTTAGATAAAACACCAATATCAAAGCTTTTAACATTCTCTGCGGAAGATTTATTCAAAATACAAGAACAGGCTTCTATTGCGTTTGAAAAGGCTAATTACAGAAAGAAGTGGATTGATGGTGTTATAGACCTTAAGTATAAAGCAACAATTGAGTCATCATATAAAAAAGCATTAAATTACTTTAATTCTGAACCATTACAAGAGATGGATAAATATAATGATGATTTAATTCAATACCTTGAAGATGATGGATCAATTATAAAAGTTGAATTTTATAGGGGGTTATCTGAATTGTCTGAAAGACCTCAAATTAAAAAGAGGTTCTCGTTGATTAAACTTAAAGAGATGCAAAACGATAAAGAGCAAAATAATCAAAGCAAATCACAATCACAAAATGAAACATCAAATCAACAAAATCAATCAATAAAAATTATTAAAAGAGATTAATAAATCGGAGTGAAATAATAGGTATGGTAAATAAAACAAATAATCCGATTACAAGAAATTTCAAAGGAATCTGGATTCCTAAAAATGTATATTTGAATAAAAATCTTAATTGGACAGAAAAAATATTATTAATAGAAATAGATAGTCTTGATGATGGACAAGGTTGCTTTGCAAGCAATAGATACTTTTCTGAGTTTTTAAGTGTTACAGAAAGGACAATAACAACGGCAATTGCAAGACTTAAGAAATTTGGTTTTATAAAGCAAATAGATTTTAATGGTAGAAAAAGAATAATGAAAATTAGACTAGAAGAAAACTTCCAGTTTGAACCGAAGCAAACTTCTAATGAGAGTGGAAGTAAACTTCTAGGCTCTAATATATATAATAATAAAACACTTAATAATACAATTAATAACAATAAAGATAAATCTTTATTAGAAAATGAAACATTTTCTGAAAATAATAAAACTTTATTTAAAAGTTTAAATTCTTTAGATGATATTGAAGAATTGATTAGACAGAATGAGGAACTACAAAAAGAGAATATAAAGAATGTAGAAAATAAAGAGCTTTTGCAGGAAAAAAACTATTTAACCTCTAAAATTCAAACTGAAGCAATTAAATCAGAAAAAGAAATCAATAAACAAATATTTGGTTTTGGAGTAATGCTTTTAAATGAAACAAACAAAATTGAAAATAAAGAAGCTAGAAGAATTATTGGTAAATGGTTAAAGACAAATTCAAGATTTGATGTTTTAAGATTTATAAAAGAAGCTATTGAAAGAAAAATAATTGATCCACTATCTTGGATTAATAAGCAACTAGAAAAACAAACAAATGAATTTAAACAAAAGAAACAGCAGGAAATACAGAACAAATACAATGAAGCAAAATATAAACTAGAGCAAGAATATAAAAAAACTCATAATGGTGATTATAATGAATCTCTGTTGCCAGAATGTTTAAATCAAAATTTTAAAACAATTCTGCCAAAGATTACAAAATGGCAAGAGAATGGAACACCGATTATTGATGATGAAGTAATTGCAAAATTAACAGATGAGGAAAAAGAGATTTTATTCGGTAAAGAAGGCAATAGCTTGGACAATTCATGCAAGGAGGAATAATTTATATGTTTAATTCCTTATTACCTAAAGAAGTCCAATTATATAGAGAAAAAATCTATTTTGAGATATTAAAACCTGTCATGCATTATTATGGTGTAAATTATGATGATGAGATTATTAATTCATTTTGTAAAAGCCTGTCGTTTTATAAATATCAAATAATTGTTGAAGTTAGAGATGAATTGTTAAGAGAATATAAAACATTTCCAAAACTTCCCAACTGGATTAGAAAATGTAAAGAAAAGCTGAACGATACCAATTTGCTTCTTAATATAAGCAAAGAACTAAAAGAAACAATTGAGAAAAATAATTCAAATAAACATTTTATTTATTTTAAAATTGAAATTCAAAAACAAATTAGCACTGCAACATTTAATAGTTGGTTTAAAGATGTATTCCTTATTCAAGAAAAAGACAATTATGTTTTGCTATCTGCACCAACCGAATTTGTAGCTGATTACATAGTAAAAAACTTTATGAATGGGACCAGAGTTAAAAATGTTAATGGTGAATATTATTTCATAAAGAAAGGTATAAAAGAAGTATGGCAAGAAGCTAATCCAAATATAAATAAAATAGAACTTAAGACATTAACTAGTATCAATAATTCTTTTAAATCAAGTGAGGTTCAAAATGACTAAAAGGAAAAATAAATTACTAAAAAATCAAAAGACAAGACCAAATGAAGATAGAATTGTTTATGAAACTGATAGCGATAGTGGCAATAGCAATAATAGAAATAAGAACAACAAAAATAATCCAAACAGCAAACAACCAATCAAGCGAAGACCAAATGACCTTCTAAAACTTTATGAGAAAGAGATTATAGACCAAAAACAATATGCTTCTGGTGAAAGACTTTTACTTGATTACGAAAAAAGTTTTAAAAACAAATGTTCCACAAATATTCTTGATGAAGTAAAAGTTCAAAAATCTACAAAAATGAATAATGAGTTTCATTTAATTCAAAATTTAGATGCTTGGGACAGGTATTTTAAAGCATTATCTTCTATTACAGATTTAAGCACAAGAGAGGTTGTCAGGGAATTTGTAATTGAGGGTAAAGGATTGACTGAAATTGATAAATTACTTGGAAAGAGAGGTGTTGCTGAGGTTAGATTATGTTATGGGTTGAAGGAATTGGCGGGGTTTTATAAAAATTTAAATTATGCAAAATTACAAAATAATTAAATTTCTTCCATTTTTTTTAAAATAAATGATATTAAATCGCCTTTTGCATGAAAGTTTTTGTCATTTTGTCTTTCCTTTAACAAAAGCATAGTTTCTCTATTTATTTGAATTTCTGAAGGTAATTTTTCTTTTGAATAATGTGAAATAATGGTCTGCATTTTTTCTTCATAAATACTGGCTATCATGGGATTTTCAAAATGATTATTTTCTAAGCAGATATTTTCCCATTTTTCAAATCTTTTTTGATCTAAATGCATAGAAAGAAAATCTTCAAAGTTTTCGTAACTATAAATGATTTCTATTTTTTTATGGATTGTTCTAAATTTACTAAATTTTTGTTCTAAAATTTGTTTGTTTAAACCGCCTTGCCTTTTAAAAATATCATTATCTAACCAAATTAAAAATAAACCCTTACTAGTTTTTACTATTAATTTTTCTTCAAATATTTTTATTATCCTTCTATATGCACTTTGTTCATTATCCTTTTTTGACGGAAAACAACCGTTTAAGTTTTCTGGACAAAAAGTAAAATCATAATTTTCTGCATCTAAAAATTTATTTAACTTTGTTATATAATTAACTTCTGAATTTCCTTCACAAAGTATATAATATATTTTTTTCTTCTGTTCCATAAACAAGCCTTATAATGTCGGAAATGGAATTCCGCTATAAACTCCACTTAGATATTGTTTTCTGAAATTAGCAACATTTCTTATTTTATTACCATCTTCATCTTTATAATTGCTCAATCTATAAATTTTAGTTCCATCTTTTGTAGTTTTTTTAACAATATTAATTTCTGTTGTTCTCAGAATATCATCATCAAGAATATCGGTATTATGCGTTGTAAAAATTAATTGTGAGTTATTTTTATTCCAATATTTACTTTTAAACATTTTTACAATTTGAATTAAAATTAAAGGATGTAAAGATCTTTCTAGTTCATCAATTAATAGCACGCAACCATCATCTAATGTCTTTAATACGATACCAATAAGTCCAAATAAAATTTTAGTTCCTTCTGATTCATCTTCTTTAAACTTAAAAGGAATTAGTTTATTTGATAAATTTTTATGATAAGTTGTTATATTATCCAGTTCAAGTAGTTTTTGTTTGATTCCAATGCAATCATACTCACAATATTCATTTAAATTTACTTGTTCATTTTCTTCAATGATTTTTTTATCTCTCTTAAAGTTCATTTTTTCTATTGAAATATCGAGTTCTCTTAAAACTTCAGATATTCTATTGAAAGAACTTTGTAACTCCTCATCGCTATCATTTTTACTCAATGAATTTATAGCTAAACCACTTGGAAAATTGTTATTGGAAAATATTGCCAACTTAGTTGACAAAAATTTTAGAAATTTTTCCATATGAATATTTAGACTTGGGTATTCCTTAATAGCCCTTGAAAGAAAAGCAACAATCTGTTTACCATCTTTTAAACAACTTTTTTCAAAAAACTCTATTAAATTTTTCTCATTAAAAAGTGAGTTTTCTTTTCCTGATATGTTTTTAAAATTTGCTTCTTTATTTTTGTTGTTTTCTATACTAAAAACTATTGCATCTTCATATACCAATTCTTCTTTTATTATTTCTTCTTTATTATATTCAATAAAATAAATAAAATCTTTATTTTCAATATTAACTTTTAATTCAAAAACAGTGGTTTTTAATTCTTCAAATAACTTGTTTGGATTATATTTAATTATATTTAATTTTGGATCTTCTATTATGTTTGTTAAAACCACAGTTTTAAATGTATTAAATGCTTTAATTACATTAGTTTTTCCACTGGCATTTGCACCCCAAAATATAGATAATGGGACATATCTATTTTTTTTACTTTTGAGATTGTTTTTAAGATAAAGTAATTTTTCGTCTTCATCTTCACAATATCCAACGGGTTTATTTTCATTAAATCTAAAGTCTATAGTTTCTTCAACAATAGATTTAAAATTTTTTATTTTAAAATAATCCAACATATAAACACTATTTTTGTTATAATAATCACAATTTAATCTTATTAAATAAAAAATGGTAGTATCTAAACATCTTTTATGCTTAGATAATAAATTATGTAATTATAAAATTCAAGTATTATGTTGTTTTAGAAATCAACAAGGATGAATAATGAATTTCATCTAATTCAAAATTTAGATAGTTGGGATAGATACAATAAAGCGATATCATCTATTGCTGATTTAAACACCAGAGAGGTTATAAGGCAATTCTATATTGAAGGTAAAGGATTGACTGAAATTGGATAAATCACTTGGTAAAAGAGGTGTAGCAGAGGTTAGATTGTGTTGCGGATTGAAGGAATTAGCTAAATTTTATATAAACAAAAAGAGTTTATTAATTTTAAAAATTGACTTTTTAGTGATATAATAATTATACTAATAACTATCTTTCTGAAAAAAATATTTAAAATGAATAAAGAAGCAACAGCAAGAGTTAAAATAAATAAATTACTTGAGGAAAGTGGCTGGATATTAGCCGGTAATAATTCAAACGTTACATTAGAAAGTAATATAAAAGATTTAGGTAATGATTTTGAAAAGACTGCTCATGGTTTTGCTGATTATGTATTATTGGATGATAAAAAATTTCCTTTATGTGTTTTAGAAGCCAAGAAAGAAAGTATAAATCCTTTGTCCGCAAAAGAACAGACTAGAAATTACGCAAATAAGAATGGTGCAAGATTTATTATTTTATCAAATGGTAATGTTTCATATTTATGGGATTTAAAAGCTGGAAATCCACAACTAATAATTAAATTTCCAACACAACAAGAACTCATGGAAAATGAAAAGTGGCAACCAAATCCAAAAGATTTAATAAGGGAAAATATAGATAAAGATTATATCGCTTCAACACAATATTCAAATTTACAAAATGATCCAAATTGTTATAATTTTGATAAAACTAAATTGAAATTCTTAAGAGATTATCAAATCAAAGCAATCAAAAGTATTCAAAATGCTGTAGAAAATAATAAAAATCGTTTTTTATTAGAAATGGCTACAGGAACGGGTAAAACTTTAACAACCGCTGGAATTATAAAATTATTTCTAACTACCGATAACGCAAGAAGAATTTTGTTTTTAGTTGATAGAATTGAATTAGAGAATCAAGCCGAAAGGGATTTTACTAAAACATTAGGTAATGGTTTTAAAGTGTGTATCTATAAAGAAAACAGAGATAATTGGAACTCAGCACAAATTGTTATATCTACAATTCAAACAATGTTAAACAATGATCATTTTAAAATCTTTAAAAGGAGTGATTTTGACTTGGTAATATCAGATGAAGCTCATCGTTCTATATCTGGAAATCAAAGAGTTGTATTCGAATATTTTAATGGTTATAAACTGGGATTAACAGCAACACCTAGAAATTACTTAAAAAATGCAGGTCATACTGATGATTGGGAAGAAAGAACATTAAGAGACACATACAACACATTCGGTTGTGAAAGTGGTGAACCGACATTTCAATATAGCTTAAATGACGGAGTAAGAGATGGTTATTTAATACCTCCCTTTGTAATTGATGCGAGAACAGAAATAACAACAGATTTATTATCAAAAGAAGGCTACAACTTCAAAACAGTTGATGAGAATAATGAAGAAGTTGAAAAAAACTTCAAAAAAAGCGCTTTTGAAAGAAAATTCTTTTCCAATGAAACAAATTACACATTTTGCAGAACATTTTTACAAAATGCCTTGAGAGATCCTTGGACAAACGAAATTGGCAAAACTTTGTTTTTCTGTGTATCTCAAGAGCATGCTGCTAAAATTACACAGATACTGAGTGAATTAATGTCGAAAGAATATCCACAATCAGATTTTGCAATTCAAGTAACATCACAAATTCCACAATCTCAAGATTTTACAAGACAATTCACAAAAGATGTCAATAAATTAATGGGAAAAAGCGAAGTTTTGCCAGATTATGATACCAGTAAAGCTAGAGTTTGTTGTACTGTTGGTATGATGACTACGGGTTATGATTGCGAAGATTTATTAAACATAGTTTTGTGTCGTCCAATAATGTCCCCAAGTGAATTTATACAGATAAAAGGAAGAGGCACAAGGAAATCGGCTTTTAAATACAACAAAGAAGAAAAACCAAAAACTCAATTTTACTTATTTGATTATTTTGCTAATTGTGAATATTTTGAAAAAGATTTTAATTATAATGAAATACTTAATTTACCAAAGCAAAGTGTCGCACTAGAAATAGAAACTCCAAGAGTAGATATTACTAATTTAAATAGATTAGAAAATTTCAGCTTAGATCCAGAAAAGATAAAAAACACTTATCAAATCGGAATAGAAGGAATGAGAATTGACCGAGAAATGTTCGGTAAAATTAAAGATGAAATAAAAAATGACGAAACCATAAAACAAAATTTTGAAAATCTAGATTTTATAAAATCATATCTTGAATCAGAAAAATTCAACAAACCAGCTTTTTATTATAATTGGGAAAAATTAAGAAAATTATTCAAAGCCGATTACAGAGCAACTCCAAAAGAACTCATAGAATGCATTTTATTCAACAAACAATTATCAGATAAAGAAACCTTATTAAATCAAGAATTTGACAATTTTATCTTATCACAAAAAATAATTGACGAAGCTATCAACACAAAAACCTTAAAAGATTTTTTTGTTCTTTACTTGACTTCTCAAGATTTTAAAACAATCATAGACAACAAGAATTATGTTGAATTAGACGCATATATGAATTTTACAATAAAAGATTTAAAAAGCATCAGCAAATACAAAGACATAATACCAGAATATATCAAAGATAATTCTATCAATTTTGACAAGTTTAACTACATAGGGGCATAAAAAATGGAAGGACAAATTCAAAGAAACATAAAGGATTGCAGAGACGCACTAGTTGGCAAAGTTCCAAATCCTATAGAGCAAGTTCAACAAATCACACTCGCATTAATCTACAAATTTATGTCAGATTTAGACCAACAAGTTATAGATATTGACGGTAAAGCAACATATTTTACCGAAGAATACGAAAAATATTCTTGGAACAACCTAATGAGCCCAAGACTACAATTTCAAGAAAAATACAACCTATACAGCGAAGGCATAGACAAATTAAAAACCCACCCAAAACTCACCGATGTATTCAGAAAAGTATTCAAAGACGCATATCTACCATACAGAGATCCCGCAACTTTAGTGAATTTTTTAAGCATTATCAACAGATTTAATTACGACGACAGCGAAATACTCGGAGAAGCCTTTGAAAGCCTTCTAAACACAATGGGAAGTCAAGGCGATGCAGGACAATTCAGAACCCCAAGGCACATAATAGACTTTATTCTCGATATTATTGAGCCAAACAAAACCGACACAATCTTAGACCCAGCATGTGGAACTGCAGGCTTCTTAATTTCAGCTTTCAAATACATAATAAAAAGCAACTTAAAACCACAGGAAAAGCAAGCCCTCACAGAAAACATTGTTGGTTACGACATAGCACCAGTAATGGCAGAAATATCAGCTGTAAATTTATATCTACACGGTTTCAAGAATCCAAAAATATTTGAATACGACACATTAACATCTACAGACAAATGGCAAGACAAATTTGACATAATCCTCGCCAACCCACCATTTATGACCCCAAAAGGTGGAATAAAACCTCACAATTTATTTGAGCTAAAAGCAAACAGAGCCGAAGTCCTATTTAGTGAATATATTATGGAGCATTTAAAAAGTACCGGCAGAGCTGGCTTCATTGTTCCAGAAGGCATAATATTCAAATCAGAGAATGCCTACAAAACTTTAAGAAAGAACTTTATAACTCAAGGTTTATATTGTGTTGTAAGCCTACCAAGCGGAGTATTTCAGCCATACAGTGGAGTAAAAACAAGCATAATCTTCATTGACAAAAAACTAAAAGGACACAACAAAGACATTTTATTCATAAACATCAAAAACGATGGCTTTGACTTAGGTGCACAACGAAAACCAATAAAAGACAACGATTTACCACAAGCTATTGAAATAGTAAAAGAATTCAAAAATTGCATTTCAAAAGGTAATTTAGAAGAGTTCAAAAACAAAAATATAACCAATAAAAATATATCAGTTGTAAATGTTGAAGAAGTAGGAAAAGGCGGAGATTATAATTTATCAGCGAATAGATATATTAAAGAAGATGTAAAAGATTGCAAAATAAGTCTAGTAATGTTAAGTGAAAAAATAAAATTTTTAAATAAATCAACAAGAAAAGCTGGTGATGGTTTAGAAAATGGATTATTTCCATTTTTTACATCTAGTCAAACACAAAATAAATTTTTAAATGAAGCTGATTATAAAGATGAGTGTTTAATTTTAGGTACTGGTGGTAATGCAACAGTTCATTTATCATCAAATTTTTCAACTTCTGCTGATAATTTTATTATAACTTCTTCTAATACTAATGAATTAAATAATAAATTTTTATATTATTTTTTATTAAATAATAAATCTATATTAGAGAATGGTTTCAAAGGTATAGGTATAAAACATTTATCAAAAGAATATTTAAACAACATTCAAATTCCACTTCCACCTTTAGAAATTCAAGAAAAAATTGTTGCAGAGATTGAAGAATACGAAAAAATCATAAATGGAGCAAAAGAGGTTGTTGATAACTGGAAACCAAAGATTGAAGTAAGTAAAGATTGGGAGATGGTAAAGCTAGATCAAATTGTAGATGTAAAAGGAGGGAAAAGAATTCCAAAAGGTAAAAATTTTTCAGAAGAAAAAACTAATTATCCTTATATAAGAGTTACAGATTTTGAAAATTTATCAATAAATCTTGATAAATTAAAATATATAAATGAGAACATATTTAATGAAATAAAAAATTATACCATTTCAAAAAATGATATATATTTATCAATAGCTGGAACAATAGGTTTGGTTGGTACAATACCTGACGAATTAGACAACAAATCACTAACTGAAAATGCTGTAAAATTAATTATAAAAAATGATAAACAAACTAACAAAAAATATTTAGTTTATATTTTAAACATTGATAATATACAAAATACTATTGATAATAAAACAAAATCTGTTGGCGTTCCTAAATTAAGTATATACGAAATAAAAACAATTCAAATTCCTCTTCCACCAATAGAAATTCAACAACAAATCGTTGCAAGAATTGAAGAAGAACAAAAATATATTGACGGTTGCAAAAAATTGATTGAAATTTATGAGGGAAAAATTAAAAATACTATTAAAGAAGTAATTGAAGAATAAAATATTAAAGAACAAAGTGAAAAAAGATATAAATTTTACTTCATATCAATTATATATTAACAATGAAAAGTTTAATATTAATAATAAAGAATTATTTAAAGATATATTGAATATTCCAAAAATATATAAGGAACTAAAATATAGATTGGATTATAGAGATATAAATGATAATTATTTATTTTTATATTTTTTACATGGAAAGCAGTTTCCTTATGGACAATATATAGTTAATGATTCAATGAATATAAAACATAATCCTAAAGAAGAAACCGATACTGAATTAAACGAACAATTATTTATTTTTTATTGTGTTAGAGATGATATTTTGTATTTATCAAATACAAAAAAAGCAACATTTTTTATTGATTTCTTAAAGGATTATCTTTGTAAAGAAGTTATAATGAAATACATATATAAGGATATAGGTGATTTCTGCAATACTCTTAAATTTTTAGATACCGTTACTTTTTCTTCATTGGGTAGAGATTTATTTTCCAAACAATCAGATATTAATAATAATTTAAAAGATAATTATTGTATTGGTGAGCCTGTAGAATTTGAAGTTTTAGCTAAGTATAACGAAAAATTTATACCACAAATTAAAGAAAAAATAATTAATAATTTAATTAAGAAAAAAAATAATTCCAGTGTGATAAAAAAGCTTATTATACAAGGTAAAGATGAACAGGGGTTTGTAAATATTTTTAATGCTGACAGTTTTTCTAAAAAAATAAATTTCAGTTTAAATGTTAATAATTATAGAATGTTTGAAAGCGATGATGTACTTAATAATATTAAAAAAATATTAGGTATAAATTAATGAATAGTCTTAATAAAAAAATATTAATAATTATAGTGTGTTTTATTAATTCATTTATGTTAATATTTTTTCAAAATCAATTGTACAGTATAGAACTGTTTAACAAAGATACTATTGATAATATAATTACTTTTTTATCAATAATTATTGGTTTTCAAACTTCTTCTTTTGCGATATTATTTAATTCAAAAATTATTTCTGATTTATATAATGAATTTGATGAAGTTGATAAAACAATGACAAAAAAACATATTGTCAAAAATACCTTTCAAATGTCATTTTTTTATTTGCTATCTTCGGTTATATATCTGGTAGTATTTAGTAAACATTTTTTTATTTTTGTAAATAATATTATAATAATTAATATATTGATAGTTAATTGCTTTTTATTATATAAATGTAACGATTATTTGTATAAAATATTTATGAAAGAAAAATCATAAATAAAAAATAGAAAAGTATTAATTACATAATTATTCACTACTATTAATAAACTCAACCAACTCATAACAATTAGTCTTATTATGTCTAAGTTTATATAGTTTTTTGTTCCTTTAAAAAGTCATAGTGTTTAATTATTATTTTTGATATTATTTATAATAATATAAGTATAATTGTATGGAAAGTATAATTATTTTGAAATTTTAGTAGATAACTAAAAATAATATATTTTTATAAAGAAAGCCAATCAATAGCTTGTTGAAATAGCTCGACTAGATACTAATAACGATTAATTATCAGAACATAATTAATAATATATAAAAATAATGAAATCTACCAATTCAGCAATTCAAAAAGAACCAGATATCTTAATTGAAATTAATATCAAAGATAAAAATGATATTGAAACAAAATATGAAATTAACTCTGAAACTTTTAGAGTTATAGAATGTGCTATTTTACATAATCAAGGAATAATTAATCTTTGTAGTGAAAAAGAAATCATTATTTCATTAATTAATGCTGGAATAGTAATAAGAAAAAATGACTTACTATTTATAAGCGAAATTATGCAAGACATTTTTAAATATATTTTAAGATATAAGTCAGAAACTGGTAATATATTTTTAAGTGATAGCGCTGAATATAAAACGATAACTTGGTTTAGTCTTGGATTAAAATTAAAATAATTAAAAAAAGTACTTCCATAATAAACATTTTAGTTTTATTATAAAAATA
>CAZBNS010000048.1:0-13997 GCA_964493475.1 uncultured Rhizobiaceae bacterium
AACAAAATCTAGCCTGGTAATGACAGAGCTGGGGAACTCCGTGCTTTTGTCAACAACTTTGTCTTAAAATCTAACCTGGTAATGACAGGACTACGGAGGGCTTTGTTCATTAACAAAACTAACACCACAATGGCATAATCAGAGAAAAATGTCCAGAGAACAAAGGGGAGCTATTAAATTAAATAATTAAAAACAATTGAATTAATTGTATAGCCAAAAAGAATTGAATTATTCAATTTTTACTTCAACACCGAAATTTTTTAATTGCTTAGCCAAATCATCTTTAACAATTTTCAAGCCTTCTGGACTTAGTGCTTCACATCTCAAAGTCAAATCTGGCTGCGTATTTGAAGCTCTAACAAGCCACCAGCCTTCTGGCAGATTACATCTAACCCCGTCAACACCCACAAAGTCTTTTCCTTCTTTTTCCATTTTTTTAGCCAACTCTTTTGCTATCTCAAATTTTCTTTCATCACCAACTGTAGCTCTAATTTCACTAGTTGAATAAACTTTTGGTAATGATTTCATTATGTCGGCAACAGTTTCATTGCTGTTTGACATAATATTTAATAACTTCATGGCACTATACAGAGCGTCGTCAAAATTATGATTATCAGCCCAATAAATATGTCCGCTAGTTTCACCGGCAAGCTTTATATTGTCTTCTTTCATTTTGGCTTTTTGAGCAGAATGTCCAGGTTTCCACATTATAGGAATTCCGCCATGCGCTTTAATATCATTATATAAAACCATACTGGCTTTAACTTCGTTCATAACTTTTTCGCCCTTGTTAGTTTTCAAAAAATCTCTAGCAAAAATAAGCTCTAGCTGATCTCCATAAAGCAAAAATCCCGTGCTGTCAACAACGCCAATTCTGTCTCCATCGCCATCAAAAGCTATGCCTAAATCGAATTTTTCATCAACAACAGTTTTTTGCAATGAAACCATATTTTTTGCAACTGATGGATCTGGATGATGATTTGGAAAATCGCCATCAACATCTCCAAAAATAGCTTTTTGTTTTCCCGGTAATTTTGAAATAATATCTTTTAAAACAGCCCCAATAACTCCATTTCCAGCATCCCAGACTACATTTAATGTCTTTTTTCCGCCTTTAAATTGTTTTAAAATAAAATTAATATATTCCTGTCTTACATTTTTATTTTCTGTAATTTTTCCATTTCCATCAATAAATGTGCCACTTTTTGTCAATCTGCCAATTTCTTGAATATCATCTCCCCAAAATGGACCTGCCTGCGTCAACATTTTAAAGCCATTATCTTCTTTTGGATTGTGAGAAGCGCTCACAATAAATCCTGCATCTGTATTCAAATGCTTCATTGCAAAATAAACTGCAGGCGTTGGCAATAATCCGGCTATAATAACATCAATACCGCATTCAGCCATTCCTTTTGCGCATTCTTTTGAATAAGGAATTGATGTATGTCTGCCGTCATAACCCAAAACGCAAGATTTCAAATTTCTTTTTCTTAAAATAGTTCCAAAGCCTTTGCCTATAAAATAAGCGTCAACTGCGGTGATTTCCTTGTCAACAACTCCTCTTATATCGTAAGCTTTTAAAACTGAAGGTTTTATTTCATGAGTTTTAGTCATAATAGATATTTTTATTTAAACTAACCAGATAGTATTAAGATAAAAATAAAATGCAAATGATTAAACTTCCTATTAGGAATAATACTACTCACCAATACTTAACCCCACGCAAAACACATCAAAAACCAAAAACCCCAAATTTAATCAAATAAATAAGTTGAATTATTAAATTTTGATATTAGAATTCAATCATTATTGAAGGTAGTTATTATTATTTTTATAATAGCTCATTCTTTTTTTATTAATAAAAAATAGGAATAGACCATGCCTTTTTATGAATTGGTGTTTATTACGAGGCAAGATTTGGCAACTAATGAGGTTGATAATCTTGCTGAAAAATTTAAGAAAGTTTTGGAACAAGAAAAAGGAAAGCTTGTATCAAAAGAGTACTGGGGTTTAAGAACTCTTGCTTATAAAATTAACAAAAATACAAAAGGACATTATATATTGATGAATATAGATGCTCCATATTCTGCTGTTGCAGAACTTGAAAGGATTATGTCTTTTGATGAAAATATTATTAGAAAGGGTATTTTTAGAGTTGAAGAGATTTCTAAAGAACCTTCTAAATTGTTTGTATCAGTTAATGCAAAAGAAAATAAGAAACAATAGGGGAAAATATGTTAGAAAACCAAAATAACAATACTCAAAATCAAGAAAAAGATGAATATTTGAAAATTTCTCTTGTAAATCAAGGAGTTTCAATTAAAAAAAGCAGAACAGATCCATTACATGGAGTTTCTGAAAAAGATATAGATTATAAAAATTTAGAATTATTAAATAAATATATTTCCGAAAGAGGAAAAATAATGGCTAGTAGAATTACTGGTATTTCTTTGAAAAATCAAAGAAAATTAGCCAAAGCCATTAAGAGAGCTAGAAATCTGGCTTTAATGTCATTTATTGGAAAAATTGATGAATAGGGGATGATATGAAAATTATTTTAAAAAGTAAAATTAAAAATCTAGGAAATATCGGCGATATAGTTGAAGTAAAAGATGGATATGCAAAAAATATGTTATTGCCTAATGATTTAGCTGTATTTTATACTGATAAAAATTATGAAGTTTTTAAACTTAAGAAAGCTGAAATAGAAAAAGAAAATGCAGAAAACAAATCAAAAGCCGAGGCATTAAAAGAAAAAATCTTTGGTAAAGATTTAATTTTAATTGAAAATGCGGGTGATGATGGAAAGTTATACGGTTCCGTTTCCGGTGTTAAATTAGCTAGCTTTATTAATGCATTATTAAAAATTAATGATGTTAAAAAATCTAGCATTAGCTTAAAAGAACCAATTAAAAGCGTTGGTAAATATTCAATTATAATTGAATTGCATCCAGAAGTTTCTTTTGATAAAGATGTTATTATAGCTAGATCTAAAGAAGAGGCTATAAAAATTAAGAAAGGTGAGTTTACAATTAAGAAAGAAGTTGTTGAACAAGCTCCTTCTGAAGCAATTGAGAAAGTTGAAAAAACTGAAAATATTGAAGAAGAAAAAGCTAAGACAGAAAAAAAGAAAAATAAGAAAAAAGTTGAAGAAAAAGCTGAGTAATTTGACTTATTAAATTTTTTAAAGATAAAGACTATTTTTACAGATAGTCTTTATTTTATTATACCGCAAAAACTCTCAGTAAAATCGGGATTTTGGGTATAAGAACTACAATTCAATTGATATAATAAATAATAATTTAATATTATCTTACTTTATCTTCTTAACCAGCAATCCCAATCTCCTTAACTTATTATCTTCATCATATTTAATTCTATTAGTTTTAATTAAATAATCTGTAATATCTCTTAATCTAATTATGTCATCATCATTTTTTAATCTATTATTTATAAAATACATAAGTATTTCTTTTTTAGCTTTAAACATTCTTAAATTAATTGATTGGTTTTCATCTAATTTTTCTTGGAGTATTTTATTTCTATCCAATTTCTTTAGTTTATCAATCAGTTCTTCCATTTTAGACCTCTTTTTTTAATTAATAAAAATCGCACTTGAAATAATTTAAAAATTATAAAAAAGTGCGGAGGTTAAAACAACTGAGGTAATCAGCCCTTACAGTCTTTTAAGCTATAAATAACTTATTATAACCGCAAGCCTCCGCTATATTTACAGAATTGTAAATACAACAAAGACCTGCGAACTAAATTTAATTACCTTTCGGTGTTTTAAGCCGTCAACTTGCCCGTAGGCAATTCTATTATTATTTTATTCTTTTATTTGTCAATAAAAATATTTTGTCTTAAAACATATAATTTCTTTATGGGTCTATTGAAAAATAAAAATAAAGTTTTAATTTTCTATTCTATGATTTATAAATAATATTGGATAATTATGTCAGGTCATTCCAAATGGGCCACAACAAAGCATCAAAAAGCTATAACAGATGCTAAAAGGGCAAAAAATTTTACTAAATTATTAAAAGAAATAACAGTAGCAGCCAAATTGGGCGACCCTAACCCAGAATTTAATCCAAGATTAAGAAGTGCTGTAATAGCTGCTAAGGCGGCTAGTATGCCTAAGTCAAATATTGAAAATGCTATTAAAAAGGCAAGTGGTGCTGGCGCTGGTGAAAATTGGGAAGAGATAAGATATGAAGGCTATGGACCTAATGGTGTGGCTATAATGGTTGAAGTTCTAACTGATAATAAAAACAGAAGTGCTGCAAGTATTAGATCCGTATTTTCCAAATATGGTGGAAATATGGGTGAAACAGGAAGCGTTAGCTTTATGTTTAATAAACTGGGAACTATTGGGTATGAAGGAAATGTTGCAACTGAAGATGCAATGCTAGAAGCTGCTATTGATGCTGGTGCTGAAAATGTTGAAAGCTCTCAAGATTGGCATGAAATCACGACTAAGGTTGAGGATTTTATTAAGGTTAGAGATGCTTTAATGGAAAAATTTGGCGAACCGAAAGAAGCAAAAATATGTTGGATAGCAAAGGAACCAATTGTTATTGATGATGTTGAGAAAGCACAAAAAATTAATAAGCTAATTGAAATGCTTGAGGATAATGAAGATGCTCAGAATGTTTATTCGAACTTTGAAATAGCTGATGAAATAGCGGATAAATTAGAGTAGTTGAGTTTGTTGCAAATTATAATAAATTACGAACGAATAAGTTAATATAATAAAGAATATTTGTTATTAAAAAATATCTCCATTTATAAATTGTAATATTAAATGGAGATATTTTGCCGATATATAATTTTAATTTCATAAATGTTAAAGACCACCAACTAAGTTGGTGGATACTTTTTAATAATCTGTTTTAATTATTTTATTTCAGAAGAAATTTCTTCGTCTTCATCCTTTCTGCTAAGAGTTTTTGCTAAATTTATTATGCTCTTTCTAAGCGCAGGATTTTTGATTGCGGAGAAATTTTTGATTAAAGTTATTACTTCTTTTTCAGAAACGGAATTTTTATCATCAAAATTTACTTTACTATCTGATAAATAACCTTTGCTGCCATAAGCTGCTTCATACTGATCGAAAAAATAGCTTACAGGAACTTTTAAAATTTTTGCAAAATCATATAATCTGCTAGAGCCTATTCTGTTAGACCCTTTTTCATATTTTTGAATTTGTTGAAATGTTACACCAGTTAATTCACCTATTTTATTTTGACTTAATCCAAGTTCATTTCTTCTTATTTTTAATCTAGCTCCAACATAAACATCAACCGGATTGATTGGCATTTTTTTTCCTATTTAATTTTGTTAATAATTGAGTATATACTAATAATTGAGTATCTATCTCGCGCCCTCCATTATACACGATTAAAAATAATTTGCAAGCAAATTTTTTCAAAAGTAATAATCCCTCATTGCACTTCTATTTAATAAAAATAAAAATCTAATAAAATTGAAGATATTAAAGTGCTGTAGCGACATAATTTAAAAAATGACCACTTTAGTGATCATTTTTTGCAGTTAATAATTACAACTATTTAACTGAATCTTTTAAAACTTTACCAACAGTAAATTTAACTTTTTTACCAGCTGGGATTTTAATTTCTTTACCAGTTCTTGGATTTCTTCCAGTTTTAGCTTTTGTTGCTACAACTTTAAAACTTCCAAAACCAATTAAAGACACATCTTGTCCTTTTTTTAATGCTTCTAGTATTGTTTCAACAAATGAGTCTAAAAACAATTCGCTGGATACTTTTGTATTACCAGTCTTTGAAGCAATTGTATTAATTAAATCTGTTTTAAACATTTTTATATATTTTTATTGACACCGCTATCAGTTTAAAACATAAAATTAATAAGTAAATAGTTTTTTGATATTTTTTGTGTAAGTTATATATTTTAATACTATATGTAGTTGTTTTTTGCTCTTTGGACGTTTGTGCGATTATTGTAATTTTATTTATTAGTTGTTCTTTTATAGCTCCCCTTTGTCCTTCGGACATTTCCCCTCAAGGAGGGAAAAGATTACGGACAGTGGTGAAGAAAATATACTTCAACAACCAAGAACAATCTTTTCCCTCTGCCTTTACCACCACACTAATTTTTCCCCTCCTTGATGGCGAAGTGCGAAGCCGAGCCGATGACTGTTTGCAGGCAATCGGCAGCCTGTCGTTCGGGAAGCTCTGACGAAGTCAAATGTCCGAAGGACAAAAGGGGGCTATGAAAATATTATTTATTCCTTGAGAAACTATATTTAATAAAATAATTAATATTAAATATTGTGTTTTATTTTTTCAGCCTTATTATTTAAAAAAACAATATTCATTTATTATGAAAGAAGTTTTTAAAAACAAAAAATTCTATATTATAATACTTATAACTGCGCTGCTGATTTTTTCTTTGTTAAGTATTTGCGCATATAAAAAAATTTCTGTTAATAATAATTTTCTTAAATTAGAGGAAAAATTTTTAGCTAATTATTCAAGAGATAAATTTATTAGAAAAACGTTAGATAATAAATATAATAAGGTAAAATTAGAAAAATATATTAGAAGTAATTTTAGTAATTTTTTAAGAAATAGTGCAAATTTAAGTGATTCCATAAAAAATTTTGTTAATATTTATGATGAAGCGAATTTAACATTAATAAACCTAAAGAAAATTAAGGCTATTACGGAAAGGGATTATATTTCTATGAATATTAGTCTTAATAAATTACATTTTGAAAAAATTAGCAATAAACTAGTTTATTTGACGTTAAAGAATAGTAGCAATGATATTCTGGGTGAGAAAAAATATTTTGAGGGTTTGATTAGTGAATTAATGTTTAATAATGATTTGGCTAAAAAATATTATTTGACGGCTATTGAATTAAATTCTTATAATCCGAAGTATTATAATGCATTGGGTAATATATATTTTAATACATACAGCTTTGATAATGCTATTAATACATTTGAAAATGGTCTGAATATTCCTGATTTTAGCAATAGAAAGTATAAAGATATAAAATTTATGTTGTTGTTTAATTTGGCAAAAACATATTTGGCAATCAACAATTTTAGCAGTTCGCAAAACATATATACATATATTTCTATAAATGCAAAAGATGATAATAATATGAATTATGAATATTTGGCAGTTTATAATTTAGCAAGCATTGAGGCAAATATTGGAAATTATAAGGCGGCTATGGATTATTTACATTATTCGTTAAAATTGTCTTCAAAGTTGAATAATAAAGAATATACTGCTCAAAGTTTGAATTTACTTTCCGCAATAAATTACAAATATGGCGATTATACTAGTGGGAAGAAAAATGGTTTAAAAGCGATAAAGCTAGCAAAGAAGATCTCTAATTTAAGTTTATTTGCTGATGCTTCTCTTAATGTTTGTTTAAATTATGAGTATTTATATAAAATGGATTTGGCCGGAATTTATTGCAAGAAAGCCATTAAAATAAATAATGTTTTAGGAAATCGTTTAGGTAGGCCAGAGTATTTTATTAAAAATGGTTATATTCATTCGTTTGTAGCAAATGTTAGAGACTATGAAGGTGCTTTGTCATATTATCAAAGAGCGTATAAAATTGCTGATAATTTAGGATTAAAACTATTAAAAATTAAGTCAATGTATGGATTGTCAGAGTGTAAAAACATGCTAGGGGAAAAACTTGAGGCTTTTAAATATTTAGATAATGCATTTAATTTTGAAATGTTGCTGGGTATTGAAGAACAAGCTTGTATTTCATGCAAATATGGATTTATTTATTGGGGGCAAAAAAAATATCAAAAAGCTATAAATTATTATGAAAAAGGTTTAATCAGGGCTTTCCTACGAAATGATAAAATTGCGTTGAGTAATATATCTTCACATTTAGCTTCAATTAATTTTGAAATAGAAAATTATGATAACGCTTTAAAATATTCAACTTTGTCTTTAAATACAAATAGAAAGATTTATAGATATGATCATCATTATATAAAATATCAAACAAGTTGGCAAAATAGAATTATAGAAAAAATAAGCAACAAGGGAGTAAATGATGTTAATAGAAAAGATAGAAAAGCTAAGTAATTTTTTATTTAAAAATATAACTGTTATAATTGTTTTGTTGGTGCTGTTATATATTTTTGTTGGAACCAAAAATACAAATAGTGATACAATGCAGCTGCAATATGCTGGAAATCCTGATATTTCATATGGCGGCAGTCCAATGTTAAGAGCTTCGATGAATGCTGGAAACTATGAAACTAATTCAAAAGTTGTTAAAGGTTATGGTTTGAGTATAGAGGTAGATAATACTGCAAATATATATTCTTTGGTTGCTGATAAAGTTGCGAAAGCTAATGGCTTTATTGATAGTTTTAATTCGTATAATTATATAGGAAATGAGTTAGCCCACAGCTTTGTTTTAAGAATTCCAGCTGATAAAATAATAAATTATATAGATTATTTTAAATCTTTAGGAGTTGTAAAAAATGAAAGTTCTAATGCCATTGATTTGGGAGAACAATATTTGGATAATGAAAATAGATTGAAAAATCTATATTTGCGAAGAGATAGATTAAGAAAAATGATGGAAAATAAAACAGAAAAATTAGCCGATGTTTTAGCTGTTGATAAAGAATTAAGTAATGTCCAAATTGAAATTGAAAAATTAGAAAATTTAAATAAAAAAATTGACACGAATGTAGAATATTCAAAGTTAGAGTTGAATGTATTACCAAAGGTTAAAATCAGCTCTCTAAATAATGCGGAATGGCAAGTTTCTACATCTTGGAAAAAGGCGGTGAATAAATTTGTTTTATTCAGCCAGCAGGGCATTGATTATGTCTTTCAATTTATAACTTTATTGCCAATTATTATAGGTTTTGCAATATTAGTTTTTGCAATTAGAAAAATTGTGTATAAAATAAATCAAAATTAGGGGGAAATTATGTTGCCTTACGAGCACTTTTTAATTGTTTTATCATCACCGTCAGGGACTGGAAAATCAACATTGGCCAAAATGCTACTGGATAAATACAATAATATTAAATTATCAACATCTGCTACAACGAGAAAAGCACGGCAAGGAGAAGTTGATGGTTTTCATTATTACTTCTTAAGCCAAGAAGAATTTGATAAGAGAGTAAAAAATGACGAATTTTTAGAATATGCAGGTGTTTATGGCAAATCTTATGGAACGTTAAAAAGTCAAGTTGAGGACAAATTTAATGAAGGAAATGATGTGCTGCTTGATATAGACTGGCAGGGTAATCTTACGGTATCAAAGAAAATTCAAGATAAGTCAAAAATTTTAAGGATTTTTCTGCTACCACCTTCAGTTCGTGAGTTAGAAAATAGATTAACATCAAGAGCAACCGATAGTAAAGAAATCATTGAAAAAAGAATGGCTGATGCAAGAAATACTATGAGTCATTATAAAGAATACGACTATGTTATTATAAATGATAGTCTCGAGGTGGCTTTTGACGAATTGTGTGGATTAATAGATGCAAAAAGGCTAGAAAATGTAAAGCAGAATGAGCTTGAAAAATTTGTTAAAGAATTAATGGAAGAATAATGGATAGATATATTTCTGTAGTATTTCCTTTTTTAAAAAAGGCGGGGAAACTAGCAATAAAAAATCAAGATTTAATAACTGGATGTAGTAAATGCGATGGTTCTTTGGTAACTGAAACTGATTTAAAAATTAGTAAAATGTTTAAGGAGACTATAGAGAAAAGTTTTAAAAATCATTTTATTTTGGATGAAGAAACCGCATTAAAAACTCAAAATTTAAAAGAGAAAACATATAGCAGCGAATATGTTTGGGTTATTGATCCAATAGATGGTACCAAAGCATATTTCCATGGATCCAGTCTTTTTGCTATATCTATATCATTATATAGAAATTTAAAACCGCTTTTTGCAGTAATATATCTGCCGTCTAGCAATGAAATTATTTATAATGATGATAGAACGGCCTTTTTAATTATGCACGCTTTTAAGAGAAACGAAACAAAGCTTGAATTATTTTTTGCAAACAACGAACTTAATAAAAATTCACTAGTTTATTTTTCTGTAAAAGATGCCAAAGAACATATAAAAGACTATAAATTTACGTTTATAGATGGTTATTCTGCATATATTTATACTTTTGATGTTTTTAAAAATGTGGCTCAAGGTGCATTTTTAAAAAGCAACGTGTCAATGTGGGATATTTATGGCAGTCTACCTATAGCTGAGAAGCTCGGAATGAATATTTACAACATAAACGATGGAAGCAGGCTTGAAAAACTGGATTTTGATTTGTTTGGAGACACTTTGAAAGTAAAGAATATATGGCTTGTTTGCCATGAAAATTATAAAAATGAAATGATGTCTGTTGTTAAATAAATTTTTTATAGATTAAAACTATTAATAGCAAAATCTAATCAATTTTTTCAATTTTTCCAAAGCTCGTCCATAAAATATAACACTCAACAATCTTATTCTTATAAATTTTCTCAAGTAAAATTTTATAGAGTTCCAACTGTTTTTTGTATTTTTCAGGAATTTTTGTTGGCAAAGAATTAGTATTTTTGTAATCAACCACAAATATTTTATCATCGCCAATTGTCAATCTGTCTATTTGTCCGGAAATAATATTATTTTCGATTTGCCCAAAAATTGAAACTTCCGCTTTTGAATTTTCTCCAAATAAGTATTGAAATTCTTTATTTCTTAGAACATTAAAAACAATTTCTTTTATTTCATTTTTATATTCAAAATTTTTCAAATATATTTCTATTATTGAATTCCATTCGCTTTCTTTTATCTCTGGTAAAATTTCCAATAATTTATGAACCAACTTTCCTTTTTGAATATTAACTGAATCATCATGCGGCTTAGCCATCATATTCTCAGAATAGTATAACGAAGGATTAATTATTTTATTTTCCTCCCTCTGATTTTTTGACTGAAAAAGAGTTGCAATTATTGATTTAATGTCTTCTTGACCAGTTGATATACTAATATTTTCTTTTTGTGCATTCTCAAACCTATCCTCATCGCCAATATATAAAATATTGTCCTCAAAATTCTCACTTTTTTTTGTTTTTGCTCCAATACTTAATATTGATTGCTTTAAAATTTCATACCAACAATTTTCTTTTGTTTCTTGTTGTCCTCTTTTATAATCGCAAATATAAAGCTCATTTTCCGCTCTAGTAATTGCAACATACAAAAGCCTCAAATACTCCTCTTCCGCTTCGTCCTGCATTTGTTTTCGCACAACATTTTCTGTAAAATTACTTTTTTCTTTTACCAATATTGGCAGTTTAAAATCATAGCCATCAATTTTATGGTTTAAAATATTGCCGGTTTTTTGTATTTTACCCTTTGCATGATTTGTATCCGGCAATATAATTATTGGGCTTTCCATGCCTTTTGATGAATGAATTGTAATTATTTTAATCTCGTCAACAGACGAATCCATATCTCTTTTTATTTCAAGATTGCTATTTTCTAAGAATTCAATAAATTCAAGCAATGCAGCGTTGTTATGATTTTTTTCATAATCATTAACTAAATTCAAAATCTCATTCAAAATTTCATCGGCTAAATATAAAAATCTTTCTTTAAAATTTTTTCTTATATTTTTAGTTTCAAATATGTAAAATAAAAACTCATAAGGTGTCAAAACTTTTACTTTTTCTATTAAATCACTTAAAAAATCACACCTTGAAAAAGCAGTCCACAAACTGCAATTGTTTTCATTTTTATATTTACACAATTTATATAAATCATCCTCTGTCATATTGAAAATTGGCGATTTTATTATATTTGCTAAACTCAAATCATCCTCATTAAACAAAACAAATTTACATAAAGAAATAACATCCTGAGAAATAATATTTTCAGATAAATTAAATCTATCATTTCCCATCGTTAGAATATTGTATTTATTAAATTGTCTTATCAAATAATTAATAAAATCTTTATCTCTATTTTTAACCAAAATCATTATATCAGAATATTTTATATGGCGAAAAATCTTGTCTTTTCTTGAAAAAATCATTTTGCCATTTTTAAACCAATCATTAATTTCCCCAGCAATGATTTCAGCAAGTTTTTGCTTACTTGTTAATTCTATATCTTCAAGATAATTAATTTCCCAATTCGGCAGTTCTTCAGTTTTAGCTGGCTTTGTATTTTTTACTTCAACTAAAGGCCATATTTCAACCTTTCCAGCACCATCTTTTCTAACTATATTGTGAGTTATTTTGTTTTGCAATTTTGAAATTGCATTTTTTCTTGATGGTTCTTTAAATACTTCATCTGCAATATTTAATATTGACTTTAAAGATCTAAAAGAGGTTTCCAGATAAATATTTTCAAACTTTTTGCCGCAATTTTCTATTTTTCTTTTATAATCTTCCAGTATTAGATGAAAATTATTTGGATCAGCACCTTGAAAACTAAATATTGACTGTTTTTCATCGCCAACAACAAAAATTGTTCTATTTTCATTTCCTTTTTGCCCATAACCAACAAAAAATTCCTCTGTAATTGATTTTACAATATCCCACTGAATTGGACTTGTATCCTGCGCTTCATCAATGAGAAGATGGTCTATGCCCTCATCTAATTTATAATTTATCCAGCTTGAATAAGGATTTTCACCATTTAAATTTTTGAATTTTGAATCATTCAAAAGTCTATCAGTTTCAAAAATTAAATCATTATAATCTAAGTATCCCGCATCTTTTTTCAAGGCAGCATAAATATCAAAAATACAATAAACCAATCTTAAAAAATTTGCAGTAAACTCAAAATTTATTAAATTATTTCTTTTTTCCACAAAGTCAAAAACTCTCTGTCCTTCCGCCTCAACGAAATCAACTAATTGAGAAAATTTTTCTGCCACATCTTTTGTTAATATTCTAGCTCTTATTTCATTTTTTTGAGTCAAAAATAAGTTAATATATTCTTTTAAATCAAACTCTTTTTTAAAAAAAATAATAAATTTTAAATCCGTTGGCTTGCCGAAATCTTCAATATTATTAATTAAATCATTGTTAAAAATAGACAAATCTAAATTATTCAAAAATTCTTTTTCAACAATTTCAATGTTATCAGAAGATTTTAAATCAAAACTCTTTTTTATTTCATTAATTACACCCTCAGTTGTAAAAAACTTACTTTTTAAATAAAGCAAATTATCTTTTTGGCCTATAGACTGCTCCAATAAATCAATAAATTGATCCTCATTTTCATAGGTAAAAATAAACTCAATAGATTTTTTAACATCAGCATTATCTATTTTCAATAATTCATCTTTAGCTTTCAACAGCAACTCACCAGATATAATTTCATCCGCAATTTGAAAGTTCGGCATAATATTTGCTTCAAGAGGAAATCGTTTTATGACTTGCTGGCAAAATGAATGGATTGTCAAAATCTTAAAATCATTGCTATAATCAAGAATTTTTGCAAATAGAGTTCTTGCTGTTTTAACTTTATCGTTTATATTTCTATAATCTCCTTCTAGGCTAGCTATTTCTTCCTCTAATCTTTTATCGTCAAAAGTAGCCCATTCGGCTAATTTTGCATTAATCCTATTTCTCATTTCCGCAGCACCAGTATTCGTAAAAGTAATACATAAAATTTTCGCTGGTTGAATTCCCGCCAAAAACATTCTCAACAGTCTTTTCACCAATACAGTGGTTTTTCCAGAACCGGCAGAAGCACTCGTCCAAATTGAATAATTTGGATTAGAGGCTATATTTTGTTTCTTTTTAACTTCTTCTATCATGGAAAATATATTATAAGGATATTTTTAATATGTAAGTCAAATTTTTATTTACTTATTTTGTAGCCTTTATCCTTTTGACATTTCACATTTCGGTATGTCATTCCGTAGCTTTTCTTTCTCAGTATGTCATTCCTGTAAATGTCAACTGTTTTATTTTGCACTAATAATATAACCAAAA
>CAZBNS010000049.1:0-13889 GCA_964493475.1 uncultured Rhizobiaceae bacterium
TTAATTGTTTTATAAAATAAAAATAGCATAAAAATGCTATTTTGTAAACTTGCTCCCTGCTCAGGTCTAGAAACTAATAAACAAGGATTTTGCAAGGGTTTTTAGGTATGTTTTATATGTTAAAATAACGTAGTTCGGTCGGGGTTTTAATTATAAAATGGGACAAATGGGACAGTATAAAAGTGGTTTGGCTTGTGTATCATTTGACAAAATAAGTAAATAATAGCGTTAGGTAAACAAAGGATCCTGTTTCATAATTGTTATCATCTTTTCAATGGAATTTTTTAAATCATTTAATGTAAAATCGGCATTAAAAGTATTTTCCGGGTGATGAATAGAATTTCTAATATATGTCATTAAACTAACATTGTACTGTGATTGCGCAATCCCACTATTCGACCTAATCCATAACTTGTCAGTATTAATTGACTTGGACAAAAAATAACTTTCAATATCTGCCTCATGTAAATTTCCTGTTTTTTCTTGTAGATAACCATATAATTCATTATGAAATTCTGCTGTTGGCATTTTAAAGGCGTAATAATTTATTTCACCTAAAGTTGGCCCATTTTTAAACAAGCTCCACGACTCTTCTTTTGGTTTTTCTATATTAATATTATTATCATTTTTTGAAAAAATAAATACACCTACTCCGATTAAAGAGTTTTTTAATAAATAAGGAGAATGAGTGGCTATAATAAATTGGACATTAATTATTCCTGAACCACCAAAAACATCTTTTAAAAAATCAATATATTTTATTTGCCAACGAGGATGAAGGCTTAGCTCAGGCTCATCTATAAGAACTACTCCCCCGGATAAATTATTTAAATTTCTCAAAAGATATCCAATTCTATAGACTACCTGTTTTTCGCCAGAACTTAAATTATCTATATCAAATTCATCTCCGTTATTATTTTTAAACATTATTTTTTGAAAACCTCCTTCCGGACGAATATCACAAAGCTCCTTACCGTCAAACATTTTTTTATAAGCATTTTTGAATCTATCCAATTTACCTTCTACAGCCGGAATATCTGCATTTGTATTTTGATGTTCTCTCATCCATTTATCTGATTCCGCCGCATCTTGAGCTTTTATATCAACTAGTAATTGCGCAATTTCACGAGCCAAATCAGGTTTAGATTTACTCCTTGGCTTGTCTTCGTTCTCAATATTTGTAGCTTTTACAGAGTCTATTGGTTGTGTGGCAAAATTAATCTCCACTGCCGAGTACATACATTTTAAATAACCATTAATTTCACCATTATGTAACTTCGGCATTAATAACTGAGTAATATTTTCATGATTATTATCAAAAATTTTTATTCTATCCCATCCACCTCCATTTTCCAGTTTATATTCAAATAATATTATTTCGCTTGGCAAAGATAAAACAACTTTTTCTTCAGGAGAAAACATAATTGTGATTAATCTATCTACATCATCATTCCAATTAACAATACCCCCACTAAATATTTTAAAAATCTCATCCAAAATAATAGTTTTGCCGCAACCGTTTTCTCCTATTAGCAATGAGATGTCATTAACATTCCCCAATGTATCAAAATCCAACTTAAGATCTTTTAATACTTTATGATTTTTAAATTCAATAGATTTTATTTTCATATAAAATTTAATTGTTTAATTTATTAACTTTTATTTTTTAACTTTTTTTACAATAAAGAATCTTTGTATTTATTTAAATTTTAACACAAAAAGTCCTTTATAACAAACAAAAAATAACTATTTGAGATATGCAAAATAAAATGCTATTATATTATTAAAATATGCCAAAAAATCAAAAAATCTTAGATGATTTTTACTACAAAACAAGAATAATTATAAATGATCCTTATTTTCAAAAATCAGTTAGTTTTTTATTAGAAAAACTTAAAAAGTTCAATATAGCTGTTCCTGATAATGGCTTTGATAATGACGAGGAATGCAAAAAATGGAGAGAAAAATATTGGAATAAATTTGATGAAATCGCAAACAGCAAAGAATATAAAGAGCAATTGAAAAAAATAACTAAAAACAAAAGGAGCTATGATTCAAAAACCAAAGAAAAAGTTGATGAATTAAGAGAGAGAATGTTTCCTCCTGTATACAAGAACTATATAGATAAAATTATTGGTTACTATAATATAGACAAAAAATACCACAAAAAGTTTAAAGAATTTGTCTTAAATTACATATTTTTTAAAAGAGATGACTTCCCTCACACCAACTTTTCCATAAAATTTGAAAGAAATAAGAAAACTGGAGAAATTGAATTATACGTAAGAATTTTTGGTTACACCACAAAAAAAGATATTACTAAAAATTGGTCCATTATAGAAAAAGAAAAAAAGTTATTAAAAGATTACCACGGTAAAAACAAAGAAAAGGAAAGTTTTGAAAGAGATTTAGAAATATATAAACTATATAAAGAATTAAAAAAAGATAGAAAAACAAAAAAAGGCAAAGGATATAATATCTATAACGAAAAAAGACTAGATGAGGAAATTTGGAACATTATACATGATAAGTATAATGATTTAGAATGGGAAAATATCAGAAAAATAATCAGCAAAATGAATAAATTAGACGAAAAGTTTGTGACGGATAAATAACTCTTTTATACAACGCCGACAAAAAAATTAATTAAAGTAAACTGTGCTTACAAGCATGGTTTTTTTGTTTATACCCTCTGCTTGCTTATAATTAACTTTCACTAATATGAAAGAAAACAATTTGAAAATCGTCTCGGTCGCGATTGAGCAAGTAAAACTTGCTGGGTACAATCCCAAAAAAATGACTGAAGAACAAGAAAAAGGAATAACCGAAAGCATTAAACGTTTCGGTTTGGTCGATCCTTTGATCTTAAACTCCTTCTCAGGAAGAGAAAATATTTTAATTGGTGGCCATCAACGCTATAAGATAATGAAAAAATTGGGATATAAAGAAATTCCTGTTGTCTTTATATCTCTTAATGAAAAACAGGAAAAAGAATTAAATTTGAGACTGCATAAAAATCAGGGAGAATTTGATTTGGACTTGTTAAAGAACTTTGAGCAAGAACTTCTCTTGGAAGTCGGCTTCGAGAGCCAAGAACTAGATGAAATATTTACCATGGACGACACTCCAGAAATATTTGATTTAGAAAAAGAATTAAAGAAACTAGATATTGAATCAATTGAAGTCCAAGAGGGCGACATATATGAATTAAACGGATCAAGGTTGATGTGTGGAGACAGTACCAAAGAATCTGATATCCTAAAATTGATGAATGGTGAAAAAGCCTCATTGTGCTGTTGCGATCCCCCCTATCTTTTAGATTATCTACGTGGAAGACGTCACAGCGACCCAACGGATGGTTTTGGGCAAAAAAAGAACCGTCGCTATATTGGCACCGATTCCCTACCGGACAATTTTACTGAATTATGGATGGCTAATATTAATAAAGTTCAACATGAAGACTTTAGTATTCTTGTTTACGAGAACTGGAAAAATATTAGAATTATTTGGAATGAGATGGAAAAATATTGGAAAGTAAAAAATATGATAGTCTGGCATTTACCAAATAGATCCCAAGGTTTCTCTTCTAAATATAAGTTCTTCTCTAAATATGATATCGCTATGGTAGGGACAAGTGAAGATGAAAAAGAGTTAAACAATGAGCAGGAAGCAGAACTATTTCAAAATGAATATGAAAGTGCTCTTTATGCTATTAGTGGTAAACCACAATGGGAAGGTTATGAAAAAGGAAAAAAGATACAGCCAACTGATTTCATAGAATATAAAGCCTCTGATGAAAAAAGTTCAGGACAAGGAATTATATTTGGAACTAAGCCGATTGAAATACTGATACCATATATCAAAGTTCTAACCAAACAAAATGATTTAATTATCGAACCCTTCGGCGGTAGCGGCTCTACCTTAATAGCTTCAACTAAATTAAACAGACGTTGTTATATTATGGAAAAATGTCCAATTTACGCCCAAGTAATCTTAAAGCGCTGGGAAAAGCTAACAGGACTTAAACCAGTAAAAATTGAATAATTATGAGCCTTAATCAAAATGAAATAAAAAAGAAGATTATTGATAAGTTGCAAAACAACCCGATCATTGGCCACGCCTGCAAAAACGCCGGCGTGGCTAGATCCACTTTCTATCGTTTTAGAGAAGAAGATAAAGACTTTGATAAAGCGATCAAAGAAGCGCAAAGAATCGGGCGGGCTGTTACTTGTGATGCAGCTGAATCAAAAATACTAAATCTCATTAATAGTGATAATGAAGATATTGCTTTAAAAGCTTCAAAAACAGTTCTAAATACCTATAATCATAGGTATCAGAATAACAACGTGGGTATCAATTATCAAAAAACTATTCTAAAAAATGAAATTGAAAAATCAGAACATGAAAAAAATGAAATTATAGATACTTTCAGTAAATTATTAAGTCTAGCTGTAGATAGCGTTAGCAAAGAAAATGATTTAAATAAAGAAGATAGATTGTTTGAATTAAAAGAAACCCTTGACCAACTACTTAAGAAAATCAAGGGCTCTAGAGAAAATATTCAAAATGATAATGAGGAAAATTTGAGAGGGCTAATATAGATGTCTTTACTGACAATTTGGACTTATAATCCTTGATGGATAACTTTTTAATAACTCATTAAGCGAACTAAATTCTTTAAGATATTTAGAATTTAATCCTTTCCATCCATCACAACTCTCAGGGTAATAATATTTTGAGGTGCTATATGATGATGTGTAATACTTATTTCCCAAAACAACATTGTTATTGGTGTTTACATCTTCCCCTTCGCTAACAGCTTCTTTGGTAGTATCGCCGTTACAGGTATCAGTTGCCCATAATCCTCTAAGCTTAGCGCTAGCTTCTTTTTGTGCTTCTTTAAATTTGGTTTGATATTTATATGGTTTAATATATGTATATTCATGGGCATAACCATCTCTTATCATTTTTTCATTATACAAAGTGTCATCTTCAAGATAAACATATTTCAAAGGACGCATATATTTATCAAGTTCTTCTGAAGCACCATCATTCTCTAAGCGAACCATCTTTCCTAAAAGAAGTTCTTCAGCCCTAGCAGAAGCTTCCCTGCCAAAACATTGAACAACTTTTCTTGGATCAAGAGTTTCTGGGGTATCAAGACCAATCAATCTAATAGTGGTGGTAGCATTATCTATTAAAACTTTAATAGTATCACCATCGACAACATCAACTACTTGATAAAATTTTACAGCAACATTATTTTGTTTATCCTTACCTGATAATTCGATTTTTGTTAAATCAATTGTTTTTATTCCTAAGCCCAGATTTCTCATTATTTGATAAGCTGCTGCTCCGTCTTTTAAATAATGAGCATTGCCATTTGAATCAATATAATAGGCTTCACCATGGCTTTGAACTTGAAGTAATATTTTACCAAAATGTTTTTTAGCTAATATTTTATTAACTTTTATCTTATCTAAATCATTATTTGTAATACCAACACCAAGAGTGCGCATGATATTATAAGCCTCAGAACCATCAGCCATATAATAACGCTTGCTGTCTTTAGGATTTACATACCAAGCTTCACCACGAGACTCAACTTGAAGTAAAATTCTACCTTTAAGTTTAGAGGACAAATCCTCTGCCTTAGCTGGTTGCAAGAATGCAACGCCAGTTATAACAATAAAAGTAAATATAAACACAAATGTTCTTTTCATAAAATCTTTATATTAATTATAAGATTATTACAACTTATTTTAAAAATTTATTTATTATTAAAATCTATATAAATTTTTATAATTGTCCTTTTCCAACAATTCCTTATGCATTGAAAATAAGACCTTATCAACCTCTCTTGGAGTAATTTTATTTTCAGATGAAAGATCTCTAATAATGTCTAAATATCTCAGCCAATTCTTAGGCGACATGATGGTTCTTATTTCATAACCTAACTTTTTCAACATCTCCAAACATCTAATATCAATAATGGCGTATTTATTTGGATAAGTAATTGTTAATATAGCCGAAGCAGTTGGTATAGCCACTCCTTTTAAGGAACATAACTTTTCAATCTTTATTAGTTCATTATTTTCAGAAAAGGCTTCTTTAGTAATTTCTTCAATCGTTTCTTTATTTTTTAAATACTTTTGTTTTGGTCGAACAGACTTCCACATTGCGATCTTATAAAATTCGTCAAATTTCATAAAACCCCTTTTTCTTACTTCTGGCCCGATATAATTAAAAAGGTAATCTTCTTGATTATATAAGGCTAAATATTTTTGAATATTAGATAATTTCATTTTGCTAGAATTAAACAGGCGCTCGTTTGATTCTAAAAACAAAAACGGACACCCGACCTTGGTTGCGAAACCACAATTGGTGTCCCGAAAGACTGCCACTTGTATAGGGTCGGAGTGCCCGTTCCTGTATACAAATGACAGCATTTTGATGCTTCTTTCGGAATATTCAATTGTGGTTTCGCACTTAAAATATAGCTTAAAATTGGCTAAAAGTAAAGTTACCAACAGTTTACCTACAACAAAAAAAACGAGATATTGTCTCGCTTTTAAAATACTTAGGAAATCAACCAAACTATAAGTTTATTTTATGGTAAATCAATTACTTCGTTTTCTTTATACTTTTTTTCAAGTCTATTTTTATTATGAATGTAATTTACAACCCCTTCTTTTTCTATACCAAACACTGGATCACCTGCTATGTTGTTTGAAAGAACTATTTTTAATTTATCACCAACAATAGAATTATTTAATTCTCTTGTTATATTAATTTTTTGATCATTCTTTCCATACCAAGCATCTATAATTCTTAATCCTCTTTTATTAAAAATAAAATATCTTTTATAAACTCTTATTAACAACAAAGATAATAATAAGCCACTCAAAATACTAAATAAATTAACTTTTGTTTTCAACAATTCCAACAACAAAACAGTAGCTTTATACAGCGGAGCTGATACGATCCTGATACCAAAAAAATATATATCACTAATATCACTAATTTTAATCTTATTAATAATTCTTGAAAGAATAGGAATAATAATACTGGCAGCGATAAAAAACCACCATTGATCTTTAATTTTTAAATATACTTTTTGTATTTTATTTTTTAACATAAATTTTATTTTTCTATTTTTTAAACCAAACTAATAATTTATTACAAGGTATAACTTCAATATTTTTTAACGAATTTCTTGTAATTTTAAAATCATCAAGTTTTAAAAGAAGATATTCCGAGAAATATTTTATTAAAAAAATTTATTTCTTATTTTATAATCACAAATATTGGAATATGTAAAAAACCTATTTAGTTTATCATATTTACTAACTTACTACGCAATATCTTTGTCTTCTTCTATATACAGTCTCATAAATTCATCATAATCAAAATAGCCATACCCATAAGTTTCGTTTCCTGCTTCTTCGTCCTCTCCATCATTTTCATTATTTTTAACATAATTAACATAATCTAAAACAGCGTTAATTATATTGCCCTTTAATTCTACTAATTTTCTTGCTTCATCTTTTTTCCCTTGATTATAAAGTTTTTCAAAGGAAGTTTTGTTTTTTTTATTATATAAATCTCTAAAATATAAAGAGTCTTTTTTCAAAATATTTTCCCATAACCCTCTAACAATGGTTTTATAATAAAAAAATTTATTTATTGTTATCTTGTAAACAACTATTGCCGTTACGGCTATGATTAATATTTCTTTCATAAATTTATATAAATTATTAAACTAAAACCCTTTTCTATTCAAACAATTTTTATAAAACCACTCAAAATCTAACTTATCTTCCGTCTCGGGATATTCAGTCATAATATCCCTGTATCTAATTAGCCAATCGCCAGGGCTTAACCCTCTCAAATCATTTAAGCTGCTAACTTTTTGCTTTGCTTCTATGTAACAACTCCTTTTAATTTGATTTGATCTAATCTCAAACCAATAAAAAGCGAACCCGAAAACTATAAGTATCAAAATTATATATCTATATTTTTCTAAATTTTTTAAAACTTCTATTATTTTTTTATTTTTAAAAAGATTAATCATATCATTGTTTTAATTTTATATAACTATAATATATCAAATTTTCACCTAAAAATAAAGCCAAAGTTATCAACTTCTTATCTACTCCTCCGCTCTGGACTTAGTTCGGTCTTTGCGTCATTCATTAAGTAATATTAATAAATGACAAACAAAACTATGAATCAAGAACAAAGGTCTTATGGACCAAGTACAGCTATTAGAGAGAAAAATAGGACTAATTTGGGGCTAATTGAGGCTCCAGTAAAGTATTGCCTATATGCTCGTAAATCGACCGAATCGGACGAACTCCAAGCCCTTTCTATAGATTCTCAAATTAAAGAGATGTTAGAAATGGCTAAGAGCGAAAATATGAATGTGGTAGAAATTAGAAAAGAAAGTCATAGTGCCAAAGACTCCTTCCAACGCCCTGTCTATAACCAATTATTAGCTGATATAAGGACCGGAATGTTTAACGGGATACTTTGTTGGGCTCCCGACAGATTAAGCCGTAACGCTGGTGATTTAGGAGCTATAGTAGATTTAATGGACCAAGGAAAACTTCATGAAATTAGAACACACGCTCAAAAATTTACTAATAACCCCAATGAAAAATTTCTTCTAATGATACTGGGCTCTCAAGCTAAATTGGAAAACGATCATAAAGGAGAAAATGTTAAACGAGGACTTCGGGCTAAATGCGAGCAAGGCTGGAGACCAGGACCAGCCCCCTTAGGTTATCTCCATGATAAGTATGGAGATAAAGGAGGTAAGAGAGTTTTTACTGATCCTAAAAGAGCTCCGATAATTAAAAAGGTATTTGAGAAATTTGCTTATGACAAATTAAGTGGTAGACAGGTATATAAATGGCTAAAAGAAGAAACCAGTTTTAAAACTAAGAATAACAAAAATATGACTCTTAGTATGATTTATAGATTAATTAGAGAAACTTTCTATTATGGAGAATTCGAATACCCTGTTGGTAGTGATAAGTGGTATCAAGGAAACCACGATCCAATAATATCAAAAGATTTATACTTAAAAGCCAATGAGCAATTAAGCAGAGATAATATTCAAAGACACGAATGTAAAGAATTCGCTTTCACTAAATTAATGAAATGCGGATTGTGTGGATCAAGTATAACGGCTGAAGAAAAATTTAAAAAACTGAACGATGGCTCAGTTAGAAGATATGTTTATTACGGCTGTACTAGAGGCAAAGATATCAATTGTAAATGTGGTTATATTAGAGAAGAAGAATTAATCGAACAATTAATAAAAATAATAGACAAAATGGATATTAATGAATTAGGTATTCAACATCAATTCAATGAAGAAATTGAAAGATATTATAAATTCAGCAAAGGAATATTAGGTAAAACTGATATTGATTTTGATAAACAAAAAGAGATAGATATGAGAAATTATGTTAAATATGTTTTAAGAGAAGGAAATCTTCTTGAAAAAAGAGAAATATTAGGAAATATGGAAAGTAAGTTAATTATGAAAAATAAGAAAATATGGCTTAAAAATTAATAGTGCAAAAAGGTTTAATTTATGATAGAATAAAAACATGAAAAATAAAGAAAAAAAAGAGTTTTCAGATCTAACATTGGAATATATAAAACAAGATAATCTTAAGCATAGAAAATCTCTTGGACAATATTTTACACCTAGATCAGTTATAGAAAAACTCCTAAAACAACTGCCAAATGAAAAATCTGACTTAAAAATACTGGATCCAGCCTGTGGAACTGGTGAATTTTTAATTGTTGCTAAAAAATATTTCAAGAATCCAAAATTATACGGATGGGAAATAGACAAAAAATTAGTAGATATAAGCAAAAAAAATATTTCATCAGCAGAAATAATAAATGTAGACACCCTAAAAATGGATAACGAAAATAAATTTGATATTATCATTGGCAACCCACCTTATTTTGAATTTTCTCCGAACGAAGAACTTAGAGAAGAATATAAAAACATAATAAGTGGTAGGGTAAATATTTTTTCTCTATTTATCTGTAAAGGAATAAAAATGCTTAACGAAGGCGGTTATTTAGCTTATGTTATACCACCTTCAATGAATAATGGTGCTTATTTTTCTAAATTAAGGGAGTTTATAATTAACAACACTAACATAGAATACTTGGAAATATTAGACGGATCAAAGTTGTTTAATAAAGCCTTACAAACAGTAATGCTCTTAGTTTTAAAAAAGACAAAACATCAAAATAAGTATGTCTTTACAAAAAATGGAATATCAATATTAACAGAAAATAAAAAAAGTTTAGAAAATATTTTTAAAAATAAAACTACATTATTTGAATTGGGATATAAAGTTAAAACTGGAAGAATTGTTTGGAACCAAAATAAAAGCATACTAACAAACCAAGAAACAAGCAACACCGTGCCTTTAATTTGGTCTCATAACATCGCGGATAAGGGTTTAAAATTGACAACCGATATCCCTAAAAAACCTCAATACATAAAAACTAACGATTTTGATATTGGACCAGCTATTATAGTAAATAGAATAGTGGGCTCAGTTAAATCAGCTAAAATAAAATCAATTATAATACCTAAAGGTATGAGATTTCTATCAGAAAATCACACTAATGTAATATATTCTGACAAACAAAAAAGCCTATTAGATTATACTAATAGAAAAATAAGTATTGAAGAAATTAACAAGCAAATCAACTCTATAGAAAATCTAGAAATTCTGAAAGGAATAACTGGAAACACCCAAATATCAAAAAATGAATTGGAAAAATTATTTCCAATAAACATAAACTAAATTAAAAAAACTCTTTGACAAAAAGCACTTATGCCAATACCGTTAGTATTATTTGTTTGAATTCTATAAGCAGGTTTTTTGTTTATAAATATAGTATAGCCAACATCGGTTTTTTTATTATCATCAGCCTCTATCTCTTTTACAAATTCTATTTTTTTATCTATAGGTTTATAGGCAAATCCGCCAGAGCTGTTAACTATAAAAACATATAAATCTTTGTCATCATAATCAGTAATAAAATTTATAAAATTTAACTTTTTTTCCAATGAAAGATTATTAAAAGCTTTAAAGTATTTTTTGTTCAGCATTAATTGATATTTCTTGCCATTTTCAGTTGCCCACTTGAGTAACTCAGATGATTCCTGAACTCTTTTTTTTATTTCTCTTTGAGAAGATTTAAAATCTTTTAAATAAGCCCTTAAATTGAGCCACATTTCGTCATATTCTTTTTTAAAATCAACACCTAAAAGTTTATTAACTTTCCCGGCTCCTATATTTTTCAAAGTTCCTGTACCACTTTTTTCAATAGATTTAACAGATAATTTTGTAACTTTATCATTTTCATGCTTAACATCTATATCTGAAGTAGAGTTGTCAGACAGACTTCTACCGGTCCATGTCACCCCAATAATTTTACCTTTATTAGATATCTCTAATTTTATTATTTTATCAATTGTCGGTTTTAATTTAATAAAATTATTTTTCTGGAGTTTTAATCTGTTGTCACCATTTGGGACTAACAATATCTTTTTTTCTAAAAAATTTAAATCACTCAGATAATCAAAATTAATATCACAAATATCACAAATGTGGCTACAAACCAATAACTCAAATAAATCTGCTTGAGCTCTATTTGCCTTTACTCTTCTATCTTTCATATTTTTAATAATTAATTATATTAACTCTATAAAAACTTTACCACAAATTTATCTAAAATTCAATTAAAATTTATATGAAGAGAAAAATAAAAAAAACCTGAATGGAATTAGAACCACTCAAGTCCTTTATTCTCAAGAAATTTACAAAGATTAACCAAAACAAAAAGAACTGGCATGGGCCAGTTCTTTTCAATTATTCTTATCAAATAAAGATATAAACCAGACTCTCGCAAAAGAGAAACGTCTGTTTGGGATCGCGGACGATATTCCAACCAAAACTGATATTTAAAAAATATTTATTTTAAAATAGCATTAAAATATTTATCTAAATCATCCTTACTACAAGTTTTTAAATTTAAACAATTCGGAAAAATATTTTTACTGAATTCTTTGCCTCTAACTCTAGAAGCAATATTTTTTAATTTTAATTTTTCAATAATATTTTTAGGTATTCCTTTATTACAAATTTTTAAAATATTAGTCAACCTACTATCAAGAGATATTAAACAAACATTTTCTTTGCCGTGTATATGAACTAATTCCATGGCCATACTTATTATTAAATGATCAAAGGTTCCCATTGGCTTTACATTATTTTTTGTTTTTGATAATTTTTTACTCTTCCTTTTAGAATATTGGTAGTGATTGTCAATTGGACTAATAAATCCAGAATTAAGTATATGATATCTATTTAGCTCATAATGATACAAAAATTTACCATTATGAATATCATTTTCAAATTTTTTTACTATCTTTAAATACGTTCTAGTGTCTATTGGTTTTGTTTTTTTGATTTGCCTATTCCATTTTCCAAAAGAATATTTAGCAAAAACATTAAACGTCTCGGCTATACATATATTAGGAATGTAAACAAATATTTTATTTTTTTTAAAATATTTAAAAATTAATTTAACTTTATCTCTTTCTTTTTGAGTATTAAGTGATTGTGGTAAATAATAACCCGCAACAATATTTGCGTCTACAATGAAATACATAATTTATTTTTAAATAATTTTATATCTTGGTAAAATTTTTGTTTTAAATGTTGAGCTTATTTTATAATGAATAGTTTCTCTTAGATACTCTGGTTTAAATGCTGAGGCTGGAATTATATATAAATCTGGTTTTTCAAGATTAACAAAATTAACAACATACATGTGAGTTGCTATTAATTTTTTATTTCTAGTAAATTCGGTCTCAAAACAATCCGGAATACCATTTTTTCTTGTAGTTCCTTTAACTTCTATAGTTCTTATTTCTTTTCTATCTTTTGAGAAACTAAAAATATCAAAACCCCTAAAGTTTTTATTGGTTTGAACATCTAAGACGCTCCTGCCCTGATTTGTTTCGTATTGAACAACAAAATCAATTGCTCGTTTTGACACATTGTCTATTATCATATTTTAATTATTTTTTAAAAGCCCTTCTTTAGCTAATTGCTCTTCTTTCCAATATTTTTCTATATTTTTTATCTCAAGCTTGTTTGCCCATCTTTTTTCAATTTCCATCAGTTTTGGCATTAATTCATCTAATTTATCCCCATCATTTTCATCAACTTCAAAGTTACATTTTTGATAATAAGTGTGCAAAACATCAATATAATAAACCGCATCTCTAAAATCTTCTGCATCATTTATAGCTTTGGGTTTTTCATGTTTGTCAATTTCACTAACACGGTTATACCAACTTTTGATACGTTTTAATTTAATTAAAATATCAGGCATTGGACGACGTATTTCCGACCCACTCTCCTTATCTTCCATTATAGATAAAATACGATTTTCTGCCTCGAATTCAAATTGCGTAATTACATTTTCTGGTTTTTGGAGTTTTTTCTTCTGCTCATTTTTTTTATAAACAGCCCACGCGATGTACAAAACAATAATTGAAATAATTACCCACATAATTTTAAATTTTTAATAAAAAATAAATAAATTATAAATAAACTTTATCACAAATTTATCTAAAATTCAATTAAAATTTATCTAAAGAAAAGATAAAAAGACCTAAACGGGATTCGGACCACTTAAATCCTTTATTTACTAGCAGTTTGCCTAATTTGACTAAAATAAAAAGAACTGGCGTAAACCAGTTCTTTTCAATTTATCCCCATGAAATAAGGATATAAGTCGGTCTCTCACAAAAAAGAGACATCTGCTCCCGG
>CAZBNS010000050.1:0-13885 GCA_964493475.1 uncultured Rhizobiaceae bacterium
CTTGACCTGTGTAATCCAGGAAAAAATACAACAAAATAAAGACTTTTTATTGTTTCAATATTTCCTGGATTCCGTATGAGGATTTTCTAATTTCGTTTCACTCAATAAGAAAATCCAGCTACGGAATGACATGCTGAGAGGGAAATTTAAAAACTCACGGAGCCTGCCGCTGCGAAAGCAGTGGTTCATTAAGAAAATCCAGCTATGGAATGACGACCCTCGGTTTCCAACTATGAAATGACATTTTTATTGAAATTTAACTGAAGAAGTCTACAATTGCTTTTTTCTAAAATTATACACTTAAAGGCTTTTCATTTGATTATAAATAGCTCCCCTTTGTCCTTCGGACATTTCCCCTCAAGGAGGGGAAAGATTATGGTGGTGGTGAAGGCGGAGGGAAAGATTATGGTGGTGGTGAAGGCGGAGGGAAAGATTATCCTTGGTTATTGAACTGCTTTTTCTTCACCAGTGCTCGTAATTTTTTACCTCCTTGAGGGGAAATGTCCGAAGGACAAGGGGGAGCTACCTTAAAAATATTTTCAGCCTCAAAATGTATAATTACCCTTTTTTCTAAAAAAATCTCTTGATTATTAAAAAAGGAATATTACACTATACCATGTATGTATTCGGACTACTTACCAAATGGCTGTAGAAGAATGAACATATAGTAGCGGGTGTAGCTCAATGGTAGAGCTCCAGCCTTCCAAGCTGATCACGTGGGTTCGATTCCCATCACCCGCTCCATTATATATATTATTAATATAAATAAGAAATGTAAAAAAAATGGCAAAAGAAAATTTTGATAGATCAAAAACCCATGTAAATATTGGTACAATTGGCCACGTTGACCATGGTAAAACTACTTTAACTGCAGCTATTACGAAAGTATTGGCTGAGAAAGGTTTGGCGGAGAAGCAGGATTACGATCAAATTGATAACGCTCCTGAAGAAAAAGCGAGAGGTATAACGATTAATACAACTCACGTTGAATATTCAACTGAGAAGAGACATTATGCTCACGTTGACTGTCCGGGACACGCTGACTATGTTAAGAATATGATTACTGGTGCGGCTCAGATGGATGGAGCTATTTTGGTTGTTTCTGCTGCTGATGGACCAATGCCTCAAACAAGAGAACATATTTTGTTGGCTAAACAGGTTGGTGTTCCATATATCGTTGTATTTATGAATAAGTGCGATATGGTTGATGACCCGGAATTGTTGGATTTGGTTGAAATGGAAATTAGAGATTTGTTGAAATCTTATGGATTCCCTGGAGATACTATTCCAATTACTAGAGGTTCAGCTTTGAAAGCTCTTGAAGGTGATAAAGGTGAATTAGGCGAACAGTCTATTATGAAGTTAATGGATTCTGTTGATGCATATATTCCAGATCCAAAAAGAGATACTGATAAACCATTCTTGATGCCTATTGAGGACGTATTTACAATCTCTGGAAGAGGAACTGTTGTTACAGGTAGAGTTGAAAGAGGTATTGTAAAAGTTGGTGAAGATATTGAAATCGTTGGTTTGAGACCTACACAAAAAACAACATGTACTGGTGTTGAAATGTTTAGGAAATTGTTGGATCAAGGACAAGCTGGTGATAATGTTGGTATTTTGTTAAGAGGAACTAAGAGAGAAGAAGTTGAGAGAGGACAAGTATTATGTAAACCAGGATCAATTACTCCTCATACTGAGTTTGAAGCTGAAATTTATGTATTAACAAAAGAAGAAGGTGGTAGACATACTCCATTCTTTAAGAATTACAGACCTCAATTCTATTTTAGAACAACAGACGTTACTGGAACTGTTACATTGCCTGATACTGTGGAAATGGTTATGCCGGGTGATAATATAAAAATAAGTGTTGCGTTAATTTCGCCAATCGCTATGGAAGAAGGATTAAAATTCGCTATTAGAGAAGGTGGAAGAACTATCGGTGCTGGTATAGTATCAAAAGTTATAAAATAGTGTAATAAATATTGAAAATTGAAAATTAGAAATATTTTTACTGTTTTTAGTTTTCATTTTCAATGTAGTTGTTTAAGATTGTGAGATAAATTAGTAATTATGTTAAAATAATCGGTGAGTTGTGTTTGGAAAAATGCTTATAAGTTGATTGTTTGTTAATTATTAATTTATATAGGGGTATAGCTCAGTTGGTAGAGTAGTGGTCTCCAAAACCATTGGTCGAGGGTTCGAGTCCTTCTGCCCCTGCCAATTAAGACAATAGAAATAAATGTGAGAAAATTGTGATAAATGTTAAAAAATATATTAAAGAAGTAATAGAAGAGGGTAAAAAAATTATTCTTCCAAGTTGGAAAGAGGTTTACACTACGGCTATATATATTAGTGTTATAGTCTTTTTGGCTGCTCTTGCTATAACTTTGGCGGATTTTGTAATTTCTCATGTAGTAAAATTAATATTTGGATTGGGGATTTAAATGGCTAAAAAGTGGTATATAGTTAATGTTGTGGCTGGGCAGGAAAATAAAATCTGTGATGAGATAAATAAACTTGCTGCAGAGAGTGATTTTATAGAAAAAGCTTTTATCCCAGTTAAGAAGGTTTTTAAACATGTTAGAGGAAAAAAAGTTGAGGTTGCTCAGAAATTGTTTCCTAATTATGTGTTCGTGAACATGGAAATGAATAATGCTAGTTATGGTATTATTAGAAATATTCCAAAAGTTTTAGGATTTTTGGGTTCCAAGTTAAAACCAGAAGAAGTTTCTGATGAAAAAATTTCTAAGTTATTGGAAAGAATTGATGAAGAAAATAATGTATCAGAGAAAGATATTTATGAAATTGGTGATACTGTAAAAGTGATAGAGGGTCCTTTTGAATCTTTTACTGGAACGGTTGAATCAAAAGATTCTGAAAAGAATATTTTAAAGATTTCAATTTCTATTTTTGGAAGACCTACTATTATAGATATAGAGGCTAAAAGAGTAGAAAAAATTTAATTATTATTAATATAGGTAAAAAAATGGCTCCTAAGAAAGAAAAAAAAGAAGTGATAGGAATTATAAAGTTGCAAGTACCTTCAACAAAGGCTAATCCTGCTCCGCCTATTGGTCCAGCTTTGGGTCAAAAAGGTGTTAATATTATGGAATTTTGTAAGCAATTTAATGAGTTGAAGTTTGATTATCCTGCTGGAACTCCAATACCAACCACTATTACTGTTTATAAGGATAAAAGTTTTACATTTGATACAAAACAACCTCCTATGACATTTTTAATTATGCAGGAAACTGGTCTTAAAAAAGGTTCTTCATCAACTGGTAAAGGTTTTATTGGCAAAATTACTAAAAAACAAATAGAGAATGTTGCTAAGAAGAAAATGGTTGATATGAACGCTGATACTTTAGAAGCTGCTATGAGCATGGTAAGAGGTTCGGCTGTATCTATGGGTTTTGAAGTTGTTGAATAAATGATGGTAAAAAAATGGCGAATATAAAAAATAAGAAAAAAGTAGCGGGAGACAATACAATTAATGTTGCTGAAGCTATAGAATTATTAAAAAAAGCTTGTCAAGAGAAACAAAGAAAATTTGTTGAAAATGTTGATTTAGCTATCAATTTAACAATTGATCCAAAACAAACAGACCAAAATATAAGGGGATCTGTATCATTGCCTGCTGGCTCTGGAAAAGAAGTTAAGGTGATTGTTTTTACTGGTGATGAATCTTTGCAAAAAGAAGCGTTGGCAGCTGGAGCTTTAATAGCTGGAATGGATGATTTAATGACAAAAATTGAGGGTGGATTTTTAGGTTTCGATTATTGTGTTGCTACACCTGAAGCAATGAAAAAAATGGGTAAAATTGCTAAAATATTGGGTCCTAGAGGCTTAATGCCAAATCCTAAAAATGGCAATATTACTACTGATGTTGTGAAAGTTGTTAAAGAAATTTTAAAAGGAAAAGTTGATTTTAAAAGCGATAAGTTTGGTATAGTTCATGTTGGAGTTGGCAAAATCAATTTTGCTACTGATGACTTGGTAAACAATATTAAAAGTGTTGTCTCTGCTTTAAAGGAAGTTAAACCTGAAAGTATTAAGGGAAAATATATTAAAAATATATATTTGACGAGTACAATGGGTCCTTCTTTCATGATTAGTATGGATAAATAATAGGAGAATCAATGAAAAAAGAACAAAAAACCACTTCAATAGATTTAGCAAAAAAGATATTTGCTGATAATCCAGTTATAGTATTGATGGGTTATAAAAAGTTAGACGCTAAAGGCATGTCGTCTCTTAGAAAAGTTTTAAAGAGTAAAGGCGCTAATTTAAAGATTTTAAAGAATACTCTTGTTAAAAGAGCTATAGTTGATAGTGAAATAAAATCTTTAATTGAGAATTTTAAAGATCAAATAGCTATTTCCTATTCAAAAGATGCTGTTTCTTTATCAAATGCATTAATTACTTTTAGTAAAGATAATGAAGCTGTTGATATAAAAATTGGATTTATGGATGGAAAAGTTTTAGAGCTTGACACTATAAAAAGCCTATCTTCTTTGGGTTCAATGGAAGAGGTAAGAGCGAAGTTTATTGGTTTATTAAAGGCTCCTGGTTCTCAATTGGCGAGAGTTTTGAGTGCTTATAAAACCAAGTTAGATGAAAATGCTGCTAAATAAAAAATTTATTGTATAAATAATTAATATTATTTATGCGGTAGATTAAATAAAAAGCTTGTATTTTTAAAATTATTAATTAAAAATGTTTAACAAACTAAAAAAGGTTGAAAAATGTCTGAAAATTTACAAAAAATTGTTGACGAATTGTCAAAATTAACAGTTTTGGAAGTTGCTGAATTGAGCAAAATGTTAGAAACACAATGGGGTGTTAGTGCAGCTGTTGCTGTTGCTGCTGGTGGAGCTGCTGGTGGTGCAGTTGCTGCAGAAGAAAAATCTGAATTTACTGTTGTTTTAGAAGCTTCTGGTGATAATAAAATTAATGTTATTAAAGAGGTTAGAACAATTACTGGTTTAGGATTGAAGGAAGCTAAAGATTTAGTTGATGGTGCACCTAAAAATATTAAAGAAGGTGTAGCTAAGAAGGATGCAGAAGAAATGAAAGCAAAATTGGAAGCTGCAGGTGCAAAAGTTAAATTGGCTTAATACATCACTATAAAAATTTAATGAGCTGATTATTTTTAATCAGCTCTTGGTTGCGATTATTATTTATACAATAAAAAAGGTTGATGAATGAAAAAGGTTAATAATCATTCCAATTACATATTAAGAAAAAGATTTTCAGAGAAGGAAGACTTAAATTTAATTCCTGATTTAATTTTTTTACAAAAAGAATCTTATGATAAATTTTTAGGAAAGGATAATATAACAAAACAAGTCGATAGCGGGTTAACTAAAGCTTTTAAGTCTTTTTTCCCTTTGTCTGATTTGAATAAAACTGTTACTCTTGACTTTGTATCTTATAGATTTGGTGAGGCAAAATATACAGCTAAAGAATGTTTATATTCTGGAAGAACTTACTCGGCGCCATTATATGCAACCCTAAGATTGATTCTTTGGGATGATAATGAAGAAGGCAAAAAAAATATAAAACTCATAAAAGAGCAGGAAGTTTTTTTGTGTGATATACCATTAATGACTGATAATGCTAGCTTTATATTTAGCGGTATTGAAAGGGTTATAATTTCTCAAATGAGAAGGGCTCCTGGTGTGTTTTTTGATTTAGAAGATTCAAAGATTTCAAATACAAAAATATATACAGCGAGAGTTATTCCAATGATGGGAAGTTGGTTGGATTTTGAGTTTGATGTTAGAGACAATTTATTCTTTAGATTAGATAGAAAAAGAAAAATGCCTATTACTACTCTTTTGAGGGCTATGGGTATGAATTTGGAAGATATCTTAAAATCTTTCTATAAACAGCATAGTATATCTATTGAAGAAAATAAATATATTACCAATTTTGATTTTACAAAAATAGTTGGTAAAAAATTTGAGTTTGATGTAGTAGATGCTAAAACTAATGAAATAATTATTCCAAGAGACACTAAGCTCACTAAAAGAAGTTTAGAGAAAATTAAATCATCTGGTTTTGAAAAATTTATTGTGAGCGAAGTAATGATTTCCTCATATGTTCTTGTTGAGGATATCGCAAATAAAGAAACTGGCGAAATAATTTTAGCTGCTGGAACTAGATTGACTCCAGAAAAAATGGAAATTATTAAAAAGTTTGGCTTTAAATCTATAAATACTATAAATCCTGATATTTCGGAAATTGGCAGTTATGTTTATGAAACATTGTTGCTTGATAAAAATACAACTCAAGAGTTGGCGCTGTATGATATTTATAAGTCAATAAGAATTGGTGATAGTCCGGCAAGTTTTGAACAGGCTGAAAAGTTGTTTAATACAATGTTGTTTTCATCTAAATATGATTTATCCGATGTTGGAAGAATGAAAATAAATCATAGATTGGGTTTGAATACAGACGAAAAAATTCTTCATTTAACTAAAGAAGATATTATTTCAATAATACACACTTTGTCTAAAATAAAACATAATGAAGAGGCGACAGACGATATAGATAATTTGGCTAATAGAAGATTAAGAGCTGTTGGCGAATTGGTTGAAAATCAGTTTAGAATTGGTATGGCTAGAATTGAAAGAGGTATTTTGGAAAAAATGAACAATGTGGATCCAAATACTATTATGCCTCAGAATTTGATTAATTCAAAACCTTTGGCTGCTTCAATTAATGATTTCTTTGCAACATCTCAGTTGTCTCAGTTTATGGATCATACTAATCCATTGTCCGAGTTGTCTCATAAAAGAAGAATTTCTTCATTGGGTCCTGGTGGGCTGACAAGAGAAAGAGCTGGATTTGAGGTTAGAGATATTCACTATACTCATTATGGCAAAATTTGTCCTATCGAAACTCCTGAGGGTCAAAATATTGGTTTGGTAAGCAACTTAGCTCTATTTGCAAAAACTAATAAATATGGATTTATTAATACGCCTTATAAAAAGGTCGAGAATGGTGTTATCACAAATCAAGTCGTATATTTATCGGCTATTGAAGAAGACAAATATGTAATTTGTGAAGCGTCTGTCAATACTGATAAAAATGGCAAAATTACTGATGAAAGCGTCGTTTGCAGAATTGCTGGAAACTATGAAAATAGAAATCCAATGGAAGTTAATTTTGTGGAAGTTTCAACAAGACAGATTGGTTCTGTTGCTACAAATTTAGTTCCTTTTATTGAAAGCGATGATGCTAAGAGATCTTTGCTTGCTTCAAACATGATGAGACAGGCTGTTCCATTTGCAAGGCCAGAAATGCCATTAATTGGAACAGGATTGGAGCATTTGGTTGCTTCTGGCTGTGGAGCTGTTATTAAAGCTAAAAGAGCAGGTATTGTAAAAGATGTAGACTCAAGAAGGATTGTTATTGAAATTCCTAAGAAAAATGCTTTGTCAGAAATAGATATTTATGAATTGGATAAATTTATAAAAACTAATAATGATACAAGTATTAATCAAAAGCCTTTTGTTGAAATTGGCGACGAGATTCAAGAAGGACAAATTATAACCGATGCTCAGTGCGTTAAAGATGGAGAGCTTGCTTTAGGAAAAAATACTTTAGTTGCATTCTTGCCATGGGACGGATATAATTTTGCTGACTCAATAGTTATTTCTGAAAGACTTGTTTCTGATGATGTATTTACTTCTATTCACATTGAAGAATTTGAAGTAGTCGCAAGAGATACAAGATTAGGCCCTGAAGAAATTACAAGAGATATTCCAAATGTTAGTGAAGATGTATTGAAAAAACTTGATGAAAGCGGTATTATACATATTGGAGCTGAAATTAAAGCTGGAGATATTTTGGTTGGAAAAACAACTCCAAAGAGTGAAGCTCCTTCAACTCCTGAAGAAAAACTTTTGAAGGTTATTTTCGGTGAAAAAGCGTCTGATGTAAAAGACAGTTCCTTGTATGTTTCGCCTGGTGTTTTGAATGGAACGGTTATTGATGTGAGAGTATTCACTAGACAAGGTTTGGAAAAAGACGAAAGGTCAATTTTCTTAGAAAATCAGCAGATTGAAAAATTGCTAAAAGATAAGGAAGAAACTATTAGTCTTTTAAAATCTAATTTGAATTCTCAAATAATTAACTTAGTTGAAGGCGCGGTTCTTGAGAAAACTATTGGCGATTTGAAAAAGGGTGATAAACTAACTAAAACAGCCTTAAAATCTCTATCAGAATTCGCATTAGCTAAAATAGTTGTCGGTGATGCTAAGATTATGGATAAGATTGAAACTCTTACGAAAGAATTAAAAGCAAAAACTGAGAGTTTAGAGAAAAAATTTAGTGCTGAAGTTCTAAAAATTAAAGAAGGTGAAGATTTGAGCCAAGGAATTTTAAAAATAGTTAAAGTTCTAGTAGCTACAAAACAAAAACTTCAACCGGGTGATAAAATGTCTGGAAGACATGGAAATAAAGGTGTTATTTCAAGAATTTTGCCTATTGCTGATATGCCATATATGGATGATGGAACTCCAATAGATATTCTTTTGACTCCTTCTGGCGTTCCTTCAAGAATGACGATCGGACAGATTTTGGAAACTCATTTGGGTTGGGCTTCTTCTGCTTTTGGAAAGCAATTATCTAATATTTTGGATAGTATTACAGATAAGAAGCAAAAAGAAGAGCAATTAAGAAACAAATTGTTGTCAATTTATGATAGACCTCAAGAGCATGAAAAAATTAAAAAAATGGATGCTGAAGAGTTGCTTGAAATGTGTGAAAAATTTAGAAAAGGTGTTCCTTTTGCAACTGGTTCATTTGAAAATATTGGTATTAAAGAAATAGAGAAAATAATGGAAAATGCCGGTGTTAATAAAACTGGACAAGTGATGTTGTATGATGGAAGAACTGGCGAAGCATTTGAAAGACCTATTACTGTTGGTTATATGTATATGTTAAAATTGCATCATTTAGTTGATACTAAAATTCATGCAAGATCTATAGGTCCATACAGCTTGATTACTCAGCAGCCTTTGGGTGGTAAATCTCATTTCGGTGGACAAAGATTCGGTGAAATGGAATGCTGGGCTTTACAAGGTTATGGAGCCGCTTATACATTGCAAGAAATGTTGACAGTTAAATCAGATGATGTTCTGGGTAGAGTTAAGATTTATGAATCGATTATTCAAGGCAATCAAAACTTTACTTGTGGTGTTCCTGAGTCATTTAATGTTATGGTTAAGGAAGTCAGATCACTCGGTTTGAATATTGAACTTATAAAAGAGTAAATTAAAGTAGGACAAGATTTTGTCTTGTCCTGCATATATTAATAATAAAATGAAAAAGTAAAAAATATGGCTTTAGATGGAACTTCTTCTTATGGATTAATGAGCTTGTCAAATCAATCGCTTGATTTAGCTGATTTTGATGCTGTTAAAATATCCATTGCTAGTCCTGAAAAAATAAGATCTTGGTCTTATGGTGAGGTTACTAAACCTGAAACCGTAAATTATAGAACATTTAAGCCGGAAAGAGATGGTTTATTTTGTGCTAGAATATTTGGACCTACAAAAGATTATGAATGTCTTTGTGGAAAGTATAAGAGGATTAAATATAAAGGTATAATTTGTGAAAAATGCGGTGTTGAAGTTACAAGCTCCAAAGTTAGAAGAGAAAGGATGGGACATATTGAATTGGCTTGCCCGGTATCTCATATTTGGTTTTTAAAATCGTTGCCTTCAAAAATTAGTGTTCTTTTAGATTTAACTCCAAAAGCAATAGAAAAAGTTATTTATTTTGATAATTATATAGTTGTTGACTCAAAAATGACTGAGTTGGAAGATGGACAAATTCTAACTGAGATGGAATATGAAGAAGCACAGGCAAAATATGGTATAGATTCTTTTGTTGCAATGATGGGCGCTGAGTCAATTAGAAAATTATTAGAAAAAATTGATTTAGAAAAACTAAAGAAAAAGTTAATTAAGGAATTGAAAGAAAGTCGTTCTGAAATGAAAAAAGCGAAGGCTATTAAGAGATTAAAAATAGTTAATGCTTTTATTGATTCTGGAAATAGACCTGAATGGATGATTTTAACAGTTCTTCCTGTAATTCCGCCTGATCTTAGACCTTTAGTTATGCTGGACGGCGGACAATTCGCTACTTCTGATTTGAATGAATTATATAGAAGAGTTTTAAACAGAAATAACAGATTGAGAAGATTGATTGAGCTTGATGCTCCTGAAATCATTGTTAGAAATGAAAAAAGAATGCTTCAAGAATCTGTTGACGCTTTATTGGATAATGGTAAGAGCGGAAATATTGTAAAAGCCGCCAACAAGAGACCTTTCAAATCTTTGAGTGATATGTTAAAAGGAAAACAAGGACGATTTAGACAGAACTTATTAGGAAAAAGAGTTGACTACTCTGGAAGATCCGTTATTGTTGTTGGTCCTGAATTAAGATTGCAGCAATGCGGTTTGCCTAAAAAAATGGCTATTGAATTGTTTAAACCGTTTATATTCTCTAAACTTGAACTTTATGGAATGTCAAGCTCTATAAAGAATTCGAAAAGAATGGTTGAAGCTGAATTGCCTGAAGTTTGGGATATTCTTGACGAGGTAATTAAAGGACATCCAGTTCTTTTAAATAGAGCGCCGACTTTGCATAGATTGTCAATTCAAGCGTTTGAACCTATTTTGATTGAAGGTAATGCTATTCAATTGCATCCATTAGTTTGTAAAGCTTTTAACGCCGATTTTGATGGAGATCAGATGGCGGTTCATGTTCCTTTGTCAATAGAGGCACAAATTGAAGCGAGAACTTTAATGATGTCTACAAATAATATTCTTCACCCTAAAGATGGTAAGCCAGTTATAGCTCCTGATGAAGATATGATGTTTGGTTTATACTATATAACTACTCAGTCCGACAGATTTAAAGACAATCCAGTTTTAATATCTAATATTCAAGAAATGGAGTATGCTTTATTTGAAGGAAGAATTACTCTCCATGACTGTATAATGTATAGGTTCAATTTGATGAAAGAAGATGGAACTTGGGAAAGTAGAAGGGTTATTACAACACCGGGAAGAGTTAGAATTTATGATATTTTGCCAGACTCTTGCAAAAAAGAAGAGGTATTGTCGATATTCAACAGAACTTTGGTTAAAAAAGATATAAAAACTCTTTTAGACTATGTTTACAGAAATTCAAATCAAAAAGATACTTGTATTTTTGGTGATAAAATGATGGAAATTGGTTTCAAAGAATCTTGCAAATCTGGTATTTCCGTTGGTAAAGACGATATGGTTATTCCAGATACTAAGGCTAAGAAAATTGAAGAAGCTAAAAAACACGTTCAAGAGATTGAAAAACAATATTCTGAAGGTTTAATTACAAACGGTGAAAGATATAATAAAGTAATTGATGAATGGTCTAAGTGTTCTGATAATTTGAAAAAAGATATGATTAAAGAAATTTCAAAAGAAACAGAACCAACTAAGAAAAATTCATTATACATGATGGTTGAATCTGGAGCAAGAGGTTCGGAATCTCAGTTGCAGCAGTTAGGTGCTATGAGAGGTCTTATGACTAAAGCTTCCGGCGGTATTATTGAGACACCTATTTTGTCAAACTTTAAAGAGGGTTTAAATATTCTTGAATACTTTATTTCTGCAAATATGGGTAGAAAAGGTCTTGTTGATACAGCTTTAAGAACAGCCAATGCTGGTTATTTAACTAGAAGATTGGTTGATGTTGCACAAGATTGTATTATTACTGAACAAGATTGCGGAAGCACAAGAGGTATTTATCTTGAAGCTAAGATTGAAAATGGCAAAATTACTATGCCATTATCTGAAAGGGCTTTAGGAAGAGTTTTAGTTGAAGATGTTTTAGACTTAGATACAAATAAAGTATTAATTAAGGCTGACACATTGATTGATGAGAAATTGGCAAAATTAATTAGCAACAAAGGTATTAAGAGAATTAAAGTTAGATCAGCTTTAACTTGTGATTGCAAAGACGGTGTTTGTGCTAAATGCTATGGTAGAGACTTAACGACTGGTATTTTAGTATCAGTTGGCGAAGCCGTAGGTGTTGTTGCCGCACAAGCTGTTGGTGAACCGGGAACACAGTTAACAATGAATACAAAGCACGTTGCATCTGCTAGCGGCGTTGCTGCTGAGTCTTCAATTATTGCGCCTGATGATGGTAAAGTTTCAATTAAGAATTATAGTATTTTAAAAGATAGAAACGATAATGATATAGTTCTTTCCAGAAATTATAGTTTTGTTCTATTAAACGATAAAAACAACATCTTGGCTACTTTTAAAATTCCTTATGGAGCTAAAATTTTCCATAAAGAAGGAGATGTTATAAAGAAAGGTGATTTAATTGCCGAATGGGATCCATATAATATTCCTATTCTTGCTACAAAGGACGGAACTGTTGAATATAGGGATTTATTTGACAACATTTCTTTAAAAGAAAGAATTGATGAAGACACATCTATTTCAACCAAGACAGTTATTGATTGGAAACACCAGAATAACAAATCTAAATTAAAACCATTAATTGCAGTTATTTCCAAAAATGGAACAATTGAATATGATTTAACCATTGGTGTTATTATTGTTGTTAATAATAGCGATCAGGTTCAAGCCGGCGATATTTTAGCAAGAATTCCAAGAGAATCTTCAAGAAATAAGGATATTACTGGCGGTCTGCCAAGAGTTGCTGAGTTATTTGAGGCTAGAAAACCAAAGAACTATTCAATTATGGCCGAGATTGACGGAACCGTTAAATTTGATAACGATTACAAAATTAAGAGAAAAATTGTAATAATTCCTGATGACAAAACCACAGAGCCAGTTGAATACATAATACCAAAAGGTAAGTATTTATTTGTCAATGATGGAGATAAAGTTAAAAAGGCCGATATTTTAGTTGATGGAAATCCAGTACCTCATGATATTTTAAGAATATTGGGTATTGAAAAGTTTGCTGAATACATGACAAAGGAAATTCAAAAAGTTTACGAAATGCAAGGTATAATAATCGCTGATAAACATATTGAAGTTATTTTAAGCATGATGTTGAAAAAAGTTGAAGTAATTGACGCCGGGGAAACATCATTAATGGTTGGCGAACATTTAGATAAGGATGATTTAGATGAAATCAATAAAAAAGCAATAGACGAGGGCTTAAAGCCAGCAAGAGTTGAGCCTGTCCTACTTGGTTTAACAAGAGCTTCATTGCAGACCAAATCATTTATTTCCGCCGCTTCATTCCAAGAAACAACTAGAGTTTTAACAGACTCCGCTGTTCAAGGAAGAATTGACAGGTTAAAAGGCTTAAAAGAAAACATCATTCTTGGCAGATTAATTCCTGCTGGAACAGGTCTTTTAGTTGAAAAAATTAAAAAGGAAGCATTAAAAGAAGTTCCCGTTGATAGTGAGGAAACAAACATGGAACAGACTAAAACAGAGTAGTTTTATAGTTGTTTAATTAAGTGTAATATGGTTGTTTACAAAGACAAGATTTTTCAATCTTGTCTTTGTGTATTAAGAGAAATATAGGCAAATTATGACTCAACCGCAATTCATAAATTAAACAATTCCAATCTTGTCATAGCAAAGCAAAAAAATTCAATGACTCGAGCCTTGTCATTACCAGGATAGATTTTGAGACAAAGTTATTGACAAAAGCATGGATTCCCCCCCTCAGCTCTGTCATTACCACGTAGATTTTGTTAATAAACGAAGCCATCCGCAGTCTTGTCATTACAAGACTATACTTTACTATCCAATAACTCAATAACTCTCAGCTCTGTCATTACCAGGCTAGATTTTGTTAACGAGCGAAGTGAGTTTACAAAATCTTG
>CAZBNS010000051.1:0-13370 GCA_964493475.1 uncultured Rhizobiaceae bacterium
ATGCCTTGCTTCGCAAGTCCCTTACCCCTCCTAAACCTTGTTTTCTAAACTCATTCTTCGTTAAAAAAATCCAGCTACGGAATGACAGGTTTTGGTTATATTATTAGTGCAAAATAAAACAGTTGACATTTACAGGAATGACATACTGGAAAAGGGAAATGTTCACAGGACAAAGGGGAGCTAAAATAATTCGCAATAAATGAAACATCAATAAAATTAACAAGTGAGAGCCACATATTAATATTATATTATTTATTTAAAACACTAAAATTTATAATTATAAAATTAATATTAATACAATTTAAAAACGAAACAGCCACAACTCTTATTTTATAATAGTCGCAGGGAATTTTATTTATTTTCTTGATTATTTAATCCAATTTTCTAAAATGGTTGTCATAGATTTAATAAAATTTAATTAAATGGCAAATATTAAGAAAAAGCCTATTGATGGGAATGAAGCTGTTGCAAGAATTGCATATAAAATGTGCGACATGTTCGCAATATATCCAATTACACCTTCATCACCAATGGGCGAAATGGCGGATCAATTATCTGCAAGTGGAGAATTAAATATTTTTGGGCTAAAACCAACCGTTACAGAAATGCAAAGCGAAGCTGGTGCTGTTGGCGCTTTACATGGCGCTTTACAAACTGGAAGTTTGGCTTCTACATTTACATGCTCTCAAGGCTTGTTGTTGATGATACCTAATATGTATAAAATAGCGGGCGAAATGACGCCTTGTGTTATTCATGTTGCTGCTAGAGCTTTGGCCGCTCAAGGTTTGTCAATTTTTGGCGATCACCAAGATGTTATGGCTATAAGACAAACTGGTTTTGCTATGTTGTCTAGCGGTTCGGTGCAAGAAGCTCAAGATTCTGCTCTAATTTCCCATTTAGCAACATTAGAAGCGAAAGTTCCTTTTGTTAACTTTTTTGATGGTTTTAGAACTTCTCATGAAGTTAATAAAATTGAATTAATTGATGATGAAGTAATCAACAAAATGCTTAATACTGATGCAATTCTTGAATGCAGAAAAAGAGCGTTAAGACCGGATGAGCCAATGATGGGTGGAACTGCTCAAAATCCAGATGTATATTTTCAAGGTAGAGAAACTGTAAATAAATTTTATGCAAAAATTCCAGAGATAGTTGAGAAATATTTAAAACAATTTAAGGAATTAACAGGAAGAGAATATAAATTATTTGATTATTATGGCGCAAAAGACGCTGAAAAGGTTATCGTTATAATGGGTTCAGGCGTTCAAGCTGTTAAAGAAACTATGGAAGCTTTAAATGCAAAAGGCGAAAAACTTGGAGTTTTGCAAGTTAGGTTATTTAGGCCGTTCTCTTCAAAACATTTAGCAAATGCTTTGCCGAAAACAGTTAAAAAAATTGCAGTTCTTGATAGGACTAAAGAACCGGGTAGTGAGGGCGAACCATTATTTTTAGATGTTGTTGCAGCTTTGAAAAATGAAGGAAGAAATGATATAACAATTATTGGCGGTAGATATGGGTTAGGCTCAAAAGAATTTACTCCTGCAATGGCTAAGGCTGTTTATGATAATTTAGACGCTAAATCTCCTAAAAAGAGTTTTACAGTTGGCATTAATGATGATTTAGGCGGTTCAAGCTTAGATTATTCAAGCGATTTCAATATTGATATGCCGGGCGTAAAAGAAGCTATTTTCTTTGGTTTGGGAAGTGATGGAACTGTTGGCGCAAATAAAAATACTATTAAAATTATTTGCGATAGAGAGCAGTATTACGGCCAAGCGTATTTTGTTTATGACTCAAAAAAATCTGGCTCTACGACGGAATCACACTTAAGATTTGGTGCAAACCCTATTAATTCAACTTATTTAGTTCAAAAAGCTGATTTCATTGGTTGTCATCAATTTCCATTCTTATTTAAACTTGATATTTTAGGAAGAATTAAGCAAAATGGAACTTTATTATTGAATACTCACTATTCAAAAGATGAAATTTGGAATCAATTACCGAAAGTAGTTCAGCAGATTATTATTGATAAAAATGTTAAGCTATATATAATTGATGCATACAAAGTTGCTGACAATACTCATATGGGCAGCAGAATTAATACAATCATGCAGACTTGCTATTTCAAACTTGCTAATGTTATTCCATTTGAAGACGCAATGGCTGATATTAAAACTGCAATCGTTAAAACTTATTCCAAAAAAGGACAAGAAATTGTTGACAACAATATCAAGGCTGTTGACGAATCAATCGCCAACTTATTTGAGGTTAAATATCCAAATAAGGCCACAAGCAATCTTGGAATGGAAGAGAAAGTTGGAAAAGACGCACCAGAGTTTGTTCAAAAATTTACTGCAAAATTAATTGCTGGAAAAGGTGAAGAAATCAAGACTTCTGACATGCCTTATGATGGTAGATTTCCAACAGACACCGCAAAATATGAAAAAAGAGATATTGCAGACAAAATTTCTGTTTGGGATGAAAAAAAATGTATTCAATGCGGACAATGTATTTTCGCATGCCCTCACTCATGTTTAGAGTCAAAAATGTTCTCAAGTGATGAATTAAAAAACGCTCCTTCATGTTTTAAAATAGTTTCAGTTCTTGGAGATAAAGAAGGAAAGCAAAAATACAGAATTCAAATTTCCCCTGAAGACTGCACGGGTTGCGCAATCTGTGTTCTAGCTTGTCCGGTTGCTGCTTTGTCAATGCAGCCAAAACAAGATGTTATAGCTTGCGAAAAAGATAATTTAAAATTCTTTGGAAAATTAGAAGGCAAAGAAGTTGAAGATCCAAAAGACATTAAAAATGTTCAATTCAAGGAATCTTTATTTAAATATTCTGGGGCATGCGCCGGCTGCGGTGAAACTCCATATTTAAGCTTAATTTCCAAATTATTTGGTGAAAGAATGGTAGCTGCAAATGCTACAGGCTGTTCCTCAATTTATGGCGGAAACTTGCCAACAACCCCATGGAGCAAAAATAAAGAAGGGCGTGGCGTAGCTTGGTCTAACTCATTGTTTGAAGATGCTGCAGAATTTGGTTTAGGTTTTAAAATAAGCCAAGAAACTCAATTACAAGAAGCTATTGATTTAATGGAAAAATTAAAAGATGCAATTGGCACTGATTTGGTTGAAGAAATTAAAGCAAACTATGGCAAGACTAAAGACTCCGAGATTAAAGCTCAAAGAGAAAGAATTGCAAAAGTAAAAGCCAAATTAGAAAACAATACTTCTTTTGAAGCTAAACACTTAATTTCAATAATTGATGTAATGCTGGAAAGAAGCGTTTGGATAATAGGCGGTGATGGCTGGGCTTATGATATTGGCTTTGGGGGTTTGGATCACGTTTTAGCAAGCGGAAAGAAAATCAAAGTTCTAGTTATGGATACTGAGGTTTATTCCAACACAGGCGGACAAGCGTCAAAGGCTACAAACTTAGGCGCAAGCGCTAAATTTGCAATGAATGGAAAAACCACATTCAAAAAAGATTTAGGTGCTATAATGATGACTTATGGAAATATCTATGTCGCACAAGTAGCAATAAGAGCAAATCCTGCGCAAGCTATGAAAGCCATTAGAGAAGCAGAAGCCTACAACGGCCCAGCAATAGTAATTGGCTACAGCTCATGCATAGCTCACGGTGCCGAACTTGATACTAGCTTTACACAACAAAAAAATTGTGTAGAAAGCGGCATGTGGATGCTTTATAGACACAATCCAGAATTAGCAACTCCATTGCAGATAGACAGCAAAGAACCAAAATTAGATTTGCTTGAAACCTATTTATATGGAGAAACCAGATATAGCGCTATCAAAAAAGCTAATCCAGAACTGGCTCAAAAAGATGTAGAATTATTAAAAGAACACATCAAAAAGAGATGGGAAAGATATAATCTTTTAGCTGGAAACAAATAAATGATTTTATAATTATGAAACTTACAGACAACTTAGAAAAATAATTTCTAAGTTGTTTTGTATTAGGTATCGTTCACTTATAAAGAGTTTTAAATTTTTAGCAATTATAAGTAGTTCCTTTTGTCGCAGAGTGATAAAAGGGAGCCACAATTACCTCATTATAAGAAGAAACATTCAGCTGCAATTCATAAATATTTATTAATAATTTGAATAGAAGAAAATATAATCGCTGTAATTTTGTATTGAATAATAATTAAAATATTGTATATTATAATTGCGATTGGTTAATTAAACAATAATGGAAAAAGTCATAGGATTACTAAAATCTATAAAGATTAATAAGCATATTTTTATATTAAAAAAAGAGAATATAAATATATACCCTATTATATTTTATTTTCAAAAATATTTGCAATATAAAGTAATATATATTGATGAAATTTATGAGAAAATAATAAATATAGTTTTCAATATTATAAATAATAATTTTAAACTGGATTTATTATCTAATGAATCTTCTTATGCCTTAATGGTAAAATCGGTTATTAATAAAAATATTCAACATATAGTGAATAAGTTAAATAAAACTAATTATGAAGAATATAATTTGACCAAAAGCAGAAAAGTTAATTATGATGAAAAACTTTGCAATATTATTTGCAATAATAAAAGAGTCAAAACAATAGTATATAATTACGTAAATAATAATATTACTTTTGGCAATTTGGTTATAGTCGGTAAAGATATTAATGAAATAAACGCATCAAAATATTCTATAGTATTATTACAAGAAGAGAATGATAGTGAAAAAAATATAATGAAATATATGAATAAGCCAATAATAATATGTGTACATGATATACCATTTAAAATTATATTTTTATTTATAATATGGGAATTATGTTCTCACTATATAGATATAATATTAAATAATAAACAAATTTTTTATATAAAAAGAAATGAATATAATTGGATAAATAATTATTATCTAGATTCAATCAAGAGATGGATTACAAAAAATATTCAGAATTTTAATAATTATTCAAATGTAAATTTACTTGATTTAATGTGTTCGGTATTACTAAATATATCAAAGTATAAACCTCAAAAAATATTTAATTTAAATAAAGGCAATATTAAAGAAATTGATAAGAAATTAATAAATAGGGAGATAATTAACGAAGATTTTAAGAATCTATTAAATAATAGTTTAAATATAGGTGTAATATTTAATATTGTTGAGTACCAAATAAAAAGATTAAGCATATTTTATTCTTCTAATGAAGTTAATAAATATATTAATTACATGTTAAATTTTAATAAGATTTTCAACAATACCTTTCAGCATCGGTTAGTAATAAGACAAAATAATATTTATGATGATATAACAAATAATAAAATTATTATCAAGGAAATATCTTTTAGCGAAGCTGAGATATATGCTAAATATTTTCATTATTTACATGCGTTTAGAAAGGATACGTTAATATCATACGGAATATTCGTTGAAGGATTTAATGAATATCCTTTTGGCTTTGTAAGTTTTTCTCGACATGATAGACAATATAAAAAAGATTTAATATCTTATTTTGGCATAGAACCACAATGTACATTAGAAATGACGAGAGCTTGGTGCTATGAGTCTGCCCCTAAAAATAGCATGAGCATATTATTTTCACAATCATTTAGATTATTACAAGAAAAATGGAAAGAAATATCCTTGCCGTGTTGTAGTGATAAACAATTAAGAGCTATTACTACGACTATAAATCCAAATCTAGGATTTCATGCCTCTTCATTTTTTGGCTCAAATTTTATAATTTTTGGATTGAGACCAGCTAAATGTACATATTTTAAAGGAGAATATATGCCGCGAAGACAAATAGAGCAAATAGTATGTAAAAATATTGATAAGAGTGATATTAGAATAATTAAGGGTTATTCAGAAAATAGTGTATATCATCTACCATTAAATGAGATGATTTGCTGTTTTAACAAATATGATGAGGCTTTAATAAATAACTCGGATATTATAGTTATAAATCAAAAAATATATAATGACATTTAATAAATTATTGTAAATAAAATAGTCTTTATTACAGTAGAATTATTTATAAGCATTTATTCATGTGGAAAAAGAAATAAAAGAATTTGATTTGGAAGTTAAAAAACATCTTTACAAATGTTTACAAAATTCAAATAATGACATTGAAACGAAAATTATAAATTATTGTTTACTATTATCGGATTCTTATTCTTTTTCTAAATATCAAACATATCCAAGGCCTGAACATCCTTTGGCTTCAAAAAGAAAAAATGTTTATTTTACTATGGTAGCGATACTATTATCTATAAGAACTACTTTAGAAAATGAACAAAAGGCTGTCGAAAACTTTATAAATCATTTTGAAAATATAGATCAAGTTATAAATACAAATGTGAATGAATTAGCTGAGATTATTAAATGCGCTGGAATGCCAAATAAAAAAGCAGAGACTATAATAAAAGCTAGTAAATATATAAAAGAAAAATTTAATAATGATTGGGCTTACTTTGATAATTTATCTGTAGAAAAATCAAGAGAAATATTGATGGATATTCCGGGCATTGGTGAAAAAGCTGCAGATTGCCTATTGGAATTGGGGCTAAATAAACCCAGTATTGTTATAGATGTGAATATGTTAAGAATTATATCAAGATTATTTAATTTTGAATGGGTAGAAAAGTTGGATTTATCTAATAAGCTGCAACTAGAATATACGAAAGCTTTCTTAGAAAAATATTTGAGAAAAGATTATTTTTTATTTCAAATAGTCCATACTTTATTATTAGTTCACGGAAAAAATATTTGTAGTTCTAAAATGCATTGTGGCGATTGTTTTTTGAAAAGTTATTGTGAATATAGCAAACTGATTATAAAAGATTTTCTTTTATAGAATATAATATTTCAATATATCCAAATTTTGAAATTTCTATATGACAAAAACAAAAAATGAATATTATTTTATAAAACTTAACACATACTCAAAAACTTCTTGAATATTTTTATTTGTTGTATCAATCAAAATTGCATCATCAGCCTTTTTAAATGGGCTTGCCTCTCTATTCATATCTTTTTCGTCTCTATCTTTTAGTTGCTGAAGAATAGTTTCGTAATCAGATTGCTTTCCTTTTTCAAGCATTTCTTTATATCTTCTTTTTGCTCTTTCTTCAACGGAAGCAATTACAAAAAATTTATAATCAGCGTCTGGGCAAATGACGGTTCCAATATCTCTGCCGTCTAAGATTGCTCCATCGTCTTGGTTTGCAAAATTCCTTTGAAACTGAAATAAAGCGTCTCTAACGCATTGTATTTTAGCTACTATTGAAGCTTTTCCGCCCATATCTTCTGTAAAATTTAAAGGGTTGTCTACGTCATCTTTTGTTAATGTTTTTGCAATATTGCAAACAGCTTTTTCATTATTTAAATCAATGTTGTTTTCAATGCATTTTCTTGCTGTTCCTCTATATAAGCCGCCTGTGTTTAAATGCGGTATATTAAATTTTTCTGATAGTAATTTAGCTAATGTTCCTTTTCCGGACGCTGAAGGTCCGTCTATAGCGATTAGTAATCTTTTTTTCATATATCTTTTTAGTTTTTTTTATGATAAAAGGTAAAAAAATAAAATCAATAATTGATTTATTTTTTAACCTAAATATTATTTAAATGTTAATTACTAAGTAAAATATTATGATATCTGTATTAATCACTGGTGGTGCGGGTTTTATTGGTTCGCATATTTGTAAGGCATTGAAGAATAGCGGTTTTAATCCAATAGTATTGGATAACTTAAGCAATGGGTATCAAACATTGGTAAAATATGGAGACTTTGTGCAGGGAGATATTGGGAATGCAAAGTTGGTTGCGGAAACTGTAAAGAAATATAATATTAAAGCTGTTTTTCATATTGCAGCCTCAAAATCAACGATTGATTCCGTAAAAAATCCTTATGAATATTTTATGAATAATGTTTTTGCAACAAATACCTTGCTAAAAACAATAATTGATGCAGGAGTAAAATATTTTATATTTGCTTCAACATCTGCGATTTTTAATAGTAATAGTCCAAAAATTGATGAAAACGATACCAAAAATCCTCTTACACCTTACGGACTATCAAAATTAATGGTTGAGAATATATTGGACGCTTACGATGCAGCTTATGGACTAAAATCCATATCATTTAGATATTTTAATGTGATAGGAGCCGATCCAGACCTAGAAATAGGCGATTTATCCGTTAATAATACAAACCTTTTAAATTGTATTTTTAAATCAATTAAAGATAAAACGAAATTTTATATTTATGGAAATAATTATAATACGCCGGATGGCTATTGTGTGAGGGATTATGTCCATGTTTCTGATATTGCGGAAGCAAATGTTTTGGCCTTAAAAAAGTTGATGGAAAATAATAAGTCAATGAAAATTAATTTGGGAAATGGAAAAGGATTTTCTGTGAAAGAAATGGTTGACACAGTAGAAAAAATTACTGGAATTAAAATAAATATCGTTTTATCAGATAGGAGAGAGGGCGATGCAGCAACATCAATATGCAATTCGGATTTGGCTAAGAGTTATTTAAATTGGAAGCCAAAGTATTCAAATCTGGAAAAACAAGTTTTGGATTCTTGGAATTGGTATAAGAAAGAAATATTAAAAGCATAATTATTAAAATTTATCATACTTAATGCTTTTATTTGTTGAAAAATGATAAATTATTTATGCGACAGGTCTAATATATTATAAGCGAACAACTGCTATAAAATTTATAAAATCTTGCAATTAATTTAATTTCTTGTATTCTCTAAATAGTTAAATTCAATGCTTATAATGTTCGATAGAACAAAAATCAATTTTATAAAAAAATGGTGGTTATCTATTGATAGACCAATGTTTTTTCTTATATTTGTTGTTCTTATTTTGGGAAATATTTTTGTTGCATTGGCAAGTCCAGTTGTTGCAAACAGAATTGGCATTGCAACAAATACTTTTATCATCAAAAATATTATTTTTTCAATTCTTGGATTTTGTATTATTATTGCTACATCAACACTGAATGAAGAAAGAATTAAATTTTTAGTGCCACTTGGTTTTATTGTTTTGATTTTTTTTATGGTTATTCTTCTGCAGTTTGGAACACAGAATAAAGGGGCAATTAGATGGATTTATTTATTTGGATTTTCACTCCAACCCTCAGAAATTGCCAAGCCGTTTTTCTTTGTTTTAACATCTTTTATATTAACTAATTTTAGAAAAGACCAAAACTTTAACATAGTCTTATCGGCGCTTCTATATGTTATATTTGCATTTTTACTGGTATTGCAGCCAGATATTGGTATGTTAATTTTAGTATCATTAATCTTCGCGCTTCAATTATTTTTAATAATGATTCAGCTAAAGTATTTCGTGGGTTTGGGATCGTTAGCTGTTGTAGTTTTTACAAGTTTCTATTTTTTATTTCAACATTTTCATGACAGAATTAATACATTTGTTGCAGGCTTGTTTTTTGGCGGTGAAAAAACATATCAAGTGCAAAAATCATTATCAGCTTTTTCTAATGGCGGTTTTTTAGGCAAGGGGCCACTAGAAGGCTCTGTAAAAAACTATATACCAGATGCACATGCTGATTTTATTTTTGCGGTGATCGGTGAGGAATTTGGAGCCATTATATGTTTCTTAGTGATTTGCATATTTTTTTACATTGCAATACGCTTTATTTTAAAAGTAATTGACGATAATAATAATTATAAATATTTATCTGTGGTTTCATTGAGTTTTTTATTTTTATTTCAGGCATTAATTAATATTGGCGTAACACTAAACTTGCTGCCAACAAAAGGTATGACTTTGCCATTGATTAGCTATGGCGGATCTTCAATGATTGGCAGTTCTATTACAATTGGATTACTATTCGCACTGACAAAAAAGACATACGATGCATTGCCAAATAGAAAAATCTTGGAAACAAAAATATGAAAGTTTTACTATATCAACCAGATATTGCTGGAAACGTTGGCACAATTATCAGAATGTGCGCATGCTTAGGGCTTGATTTGGATATTATTGAACCATGCGGCTTTCCTTTAAATAAAGAAAAGATTAAAAAATCTGGTTTGGATTATATTGATAAAGTTAATATAACCAGATATTCCTCATTTGAAGAATACAGAAAAGTAAATAAAAATGCCAGAATTGTTTTACTCACAACAAAAGCTTCTGTCAATTATCTTAAATTTAATTTTGCAAAAGACGATATTCTAATGGTTGGCAGAGAAAGCGCTGGAGTACCAGATGAAATTCATAATTCCGTTGATTCCAGAGTCGTTATAGAAATGCAAAAAGATGCAAGATGTCTTAATGTAGCAATAAGTTTAGCCATGGTCGTTGGGGAGACACTAAGGCAAATTAGGTAGCTATATAAAAGGGTTGTGGTTGAATGTTTCTTATTATTATGAGGCAAGAGCTACAAAACAACTCACAACAAAATAAAATGTCAGACAATAATTAAAATATTAATTATAATTAATAAATCAAAAACTTCATAACAATATCAAATAATATAGTATTGAGAGAAGAATATAACATTTAAATGACTATATTAAAAATTTTTACAAACAAATTAATAATAATCTTGAATATTTATTTAATTTTTATAAATTATCAGAAAATAACTAATTTTATTGCTATGGATACAAAAAATCATAAATTTACTCCGTCAATTTTAAAAATGTATGATATAAGAGGTGTTGTTGGAAAGGATTTTGACAAGGTCGATGCTTATTTTATGGGCAAGGCTTATGGAACTTTTTTAAGAAATCTTGGAAAAAAAAGCTGTTCTGTTGGAATGGACGGAAGAATTAGCTCGCCAGAATTAAAAAAATATTTTATTGATGGCTTGATTACAACTGGTGTTGACGCTTATGATATTGGTTTAGCAATGAGTCCTTGCGTGTATTGGTCTATCTGGCATTTGAATATTGATGCTGGTATGATTATTACTGCTTCTCATAATCCGTCGGAATATAATGGCTTTAAAATGTTGACTAAAGAAGATCCCATATGGGACGGCGATATTCAAGAGTTAGGCAAAATAGCTGAAAGTGGTAAATTTGCCGAGGGAAAAGGACAAATTTTTATTAGAAATGTTAGACAGGATTATATAAAACATGTTTTATCATTTTTAAAATTAACTCCAAAGTCAAAACCTTTAAATATTGTATTTGATACTGGCAATGGAGTTGTAGCTGATATCATACATGATGTTGCAAAGCATATTCCTGGCAACCATAAATTTTTATATGATACAGTCGACGGCAGTTTTCCAAACCACCTGGCTGACCCATCATTAGAAAAGGAAATGCAGGACTTAAAAAATGCTGTAATTGATGGAAAATATGATTTGGGTATTTCTTACGATGGAGATGGCGACAGATTAGGATTTATTGACAGAGAAGGGTATGTTTATTTTGGCGATGAAATTCTTGATTTTTTAATGAGAGATTTTTTAAAAGATAATCCCGGCGAAAAAGTCTTATTTGAAATTTCTTCAAGCCAAGTTTTAGTTGAGGACATTAAAAAATTTGGTGGAATTCCTATAATGTGGAAGCCCGGACATTCTACAATGAAGGCTAAAATGAAATCTGATAATATTAAAATTGCTGGTGAAACTTCATGTCATATTTATTATGGAGAAAACCATAATTTTGACGATAGTTTGGTTGCAACAATGAAAATGATTAATATTTTAGCAAACACTAATGAAACTCTAGAAAATGTTAGAAAACAATTTCCAAAAACATATTTAACCAGGAAAATCAAAATAAAAACTCCAAATGATGTAATAAAATACACAGTTCCAGACAAAATTGCTGATAGGATGAAGAACATGGGAAGAGAGGTAATACAGATTGACGGAGCAAGAGTTTATACAAATAAAACTGACTGGTGGTTAATTAGAAGTTCAAATACTGAGCCTGCTATGACAGCAAGAGCTGAGGCTATGACTGTAGACGGACTAGAGGCCTGCAAAAAAGAATTGAGCGAGCAGTTAAAAATTGAAGGATTTAAAATAGATTTTGAGTAATATTAAAATTATATGCTTTAAAATTCCAGAATAACATAAAAAGCCATTTTTTATCCTTTGGAGATTGAGGAAAATGTCTAAAGAAATATGGCTGTCTAAAGAAATATAGTCCCCTTGTCCTTCAATATTTCCCTTCTCAACATTGTCATATAAAATCTATAATTATTTAATTTAAAATTATTCTTGATAAGTTTTAAAAAATAGAATATAATACCAAGATAACAATTATAATAATAAAAAAATATAGGTAAAATATGCATATTGATAATATTTCAGAAGATTCAGAAGTTTCAAAATATTCAACACTTTCAGGCTTGTCAACACTTTCAGGCTTCTCAAAAGTTTTAGGCAGGTCAGCAGTTTTAGGCGTGTCAACAGTTTCAAACGGGTCAAGAGTTTCAAACGAGTCAATAGTTTTAGGCAGGTCAGAAGTTTCATTAGGGTCAGAAGTTTCAAGCCATTCAACAGTTTCAGGTTTCTCAAAAGTTTCAGTCTTCTCAACAGTTTCAAACAAGTCAGAAGTTTCAACTGGGTCAGAAGTTTTAAATGGGTCAGAAGTTTCAGGCGAGTCAAGAGTTTCATTCAACTCATCAGTTTCAGACTCCTCAAAAGTTTCAAGCCATTCGACAGTTTCAGACCATTCAACAGTTTCAGGCGGGTCAGAAGTTTCAGGCGGGTCAGAAGTTTCAGACAGGTCGGCAGTTTCAGGTTTCTCAAAAGTTTCAGTCTTCTCAACAGTTTCAGACAGGTCAGCAGTTTCAGACCATTCAACAGTTTCAAGCGGGTCAAGAGTTTCAGACTGGTCAATAGTTTCAGACGGGTCAACAGTTTTAGACTTGTCAGAAGTTTCACACTGCTCAGAAGTTTCACACCATTCAACAGTTTCAGACGGGTCAACAGTTTCATACTGGTCAAAAGTTTCAGACGGGTCAAGAATTTTAGGCAGGTCAAGAATTTTAGGCAGGTCAGAAGTTTTAAATGGCTCCAAGATTGTAGGAACAACTATATTGGCGGGCTCTGTTAACGGTCTGGAAATAGTAGATGGTAGAATATTGGGCAAAACAGGAGGAGTTAGAGAAGAAGGTGATGCCTATAGACCTGTTCTTGGTGAACATACAAGAAAATTTTCAAAAGATGACTGTTTTGTAAAGAAACAAGGCATTACATTTGCTATTTAAGGAATATAATAAAACTTCCCATGAGCTTACGCTCGGGATATTCTGAGGTTTAAGCTTCGCTTTTCGTGGTGTTGGTGGTGTTGGGTCTCCTTGATGGTGTTGGGTCTCCGAACCCAACACCACGAGAATAAACGAAGCCCTCCGCAGTC